>JBBDNX010000251.1:0-5504 GCA_040877345.1 Pirellulales bacterium | reverse complement strand
AGTCCTGCTACGTTGCGGCGTGGCTCTACGCGCGTTGGAGAATGGCGTCGATGAGGCCGCCGATGGTGTAGCGGGCGGCTTCGACCGCCGGCTCGTGCCCTAGCTCGCGCAGCGTGGCCGAAGTGATCGGGCTGATGCTGGCCAGCCTGGCGCGACGCAGGTCGGCGCCGAACAACTTGACCAGCGAACGGGCAATGGCCGAGCTGGTCACGGTGATCCAGTCGATCCCGCCCTTGACCAGGGCGGCGGCCACGTCGGGATCGGCCGCCGCGACGTCTTGGCTTCGGTATACCACTACCTGGTCGACCTGGCCTCCGGCCGCCCGCAGTTGTTCGGCCAGCACCTCGCGGCCGCGGCTGGCCCGCGCCAAGAGAAACCGTCGGCCACGCGCCTGCGGCGCCAGGGCCTCGGCGAGCGACTCGGCCCGGTACTGCGAGGGAACCAGGTCGGCATTCAAGCGGTAATGTGCCAGAGCGTCGGCCGTGCCGGGGCCGATGGCCGCCAGGCGAATTTTCCCCAATTGCCGCAAGTCGCCTTTCGAGCAGAGGCGGTCGAGCAGAAACCGGACGCCGTTGGCGCTGGAAAAGACGAGCCAATCGTACTGGTGCAGGCGTGCCAGGGCGTCGTCGGCCGCCGCCCAGTCGGCCGGCGGGATAATCTCGATGGCCGGCTGCACGAGCACCTGCGCGCCGAGCTCTTCGAGCCGGTCGCGCAACGCCTCCGATTGCTCAACCGGGCGCGTGACCAGCACGCGCTGGCCGAACAGCGGCCGCCTGGTGAACCATGAAACGGCTGGCTGCGTGGCAGCCACGTCTCCGACGATCACCAGCACGGGCGGCCGAAGTTTTCGGGCGGCAATCTCAGGGGCGACCTGGCCCAGGGTAGTCGGCAGGGTGAGCTGATCGGGCCAGGAGCAGCGGCGAATAATTGCGGCCGGCGTATCGGGGCTCTTTCCACCCGCGATCAAGGCGGCGGTCCAACGCTCGGCCGAGGTGACTCCCATGTAGAACACCAGCGTGCCGGGAAAACGTGCCAGGGCCGCGTAATCGAGGGCCGCCTCTTCTTTTCCCGGTTGCTCCTGACCGGTGACCAGGGCCACGGCCGACGCCGTTTCGCGGTGGGTGAGCGGGATGCCGGCATAGCTTCCGGCGGCCAGGGCGGCGGTGATGCCGGGCACCACTTCGAACTCGATCCCCGCTTCGCCGAGCGCGTCGATTTCATCGGCGAGCCTGGCGAAGACGGCCGGATCGCCTCCTTTCAAGCGCACCACGGTTTTGCCCGCGCGGGCCTCGCGGACCAGGCGTTCGTTGATTTCGGGCTGCGGCACGATGCGATCTCGTCCATGCCGGCCGAGACACTCGGCTCGAGCACCCGGGCGGAGGTGTTGGAGGATACGGGGATTGACCAGGTAGTCGTACAGGACGAGATCGGCCTGCCTGAGGCACTCGACGGCGCGGAGCGTGATCAGCCCCGGGTCTCCGGGGCCGGCACCGACCAGGTAGACGCGTCCGGCGGCTGAGAGTGAAGGGTCGGCCATGGGTGGGGCGGCAGTTCGGCGCTTACGCGCCGCATCCGGTGCGCGCGGGCCTCGGCGGCGGGTGGCCCGCTGTAAGCGACTCGATCAATCGCTCGCCGGTTCAAGAGCGCGGGCCGACCGCGTTGTGTTGAGCCAGCGAGCCAGCTAAAATGGAATTGGCGTGAGGATTTAGGTCTATTGGGCTCTCTTATTCGTGGCGTGGAACGGCCGCGGAACGGCAATGGCAGAACAAGGCGAACCAGCGGGCCGGCAGCCGATTGCGCCGGCCAAGCGCCGCATGCTGCAGCAGTGCTTCGAGCACGGCAACCGCAGCATGGCGCAGGGGCAGTTCGATTACGCCACCACGATGTTCACGCAGTGCGTTACGGGCGATCCGGGCAACGTGCTGTACGTGCAAAGCTTCCTCGGCAATCTGCAGAAGAAGTATAACAACAACAAGAGCGGCGGAAAACTGTCGGGCATCCGCGGGGCCGGCATCAAGACCTCGATCAAGAACTCGGCCCGCAAGAAGGACTGGAACGCCGTGATCACCAGCGGGTTGGAGATGCTCAAGCTCAACCCTTGGGACACCTCGGCGCTGGCGGACATGGCGGCTGCCTGCGAGCACCTCGGGTTCGACGAGGCCCAGTTGGCCTATTTGAAGGGCGCGCTGGACGCGGACATGAAGGACCCGGAAATCAACCGCCTTTGCGGGCGGGCCTTGGCGCGGCAGGGTCAGTTCGACCAGGCGATCGCCTGCTGGATCCGCGTGCAGCAGGCCAAGCCCAACGACGAAGAAGCGCAGCGTGCGATCGGCAATCTGACGGTGGAGAAGACGATCCACCACGGCGGTTACGAGGACGCCGAGAGCAGCACCGAAGTGATGGCCGACAAGCAGGCCCAGGCCGACCGGCGGGGAGGGGTCAGCTCCAGGCTCAGCCCCGAACAGCAACTCGAGAAGCAGATTGCCAAGGACCCTTCGGACCTGGCCAAGTACCTGGAGCTGACCGAACTGCACCTGAAGGACGAGCGTTTCGACGAGGCCGAAAAGGTGCTGGAGCGGGCGCTCGGCGCATCGGGCGGCAGCGTCGAGGTCCGCGAGCGGCTGGAGGACGTGCAGTTGCGCCGCACCCGGGGCCAGCTTGCGATCGCGGAAAAAAAGGCCCGCGCGGAGAACACACCCGAATCGGCGGCCTTGTATCAGCAGATGCGGGTCGAGTTCAACAACAAGGAGCTGGAGATCTACCGCAACCGTTGCGAGCGCTATCCGACCAACCTCGGTTTCAAGTTCGAGCTGGGGGTGCGGCTGCAGCGAGCCAAGAACTACAAGGAGGCGATCAAGGTTTTCCAGGAAGCTCACGGCGATCTGAAGCGTAAGGGGCTGGTCAGCCTCTCGCTGGGCTACTGCTTCGAGCAGATCGCGCAGTACAAGCTGTCGATGAGCAACTACGAGGCGGCGGCCGCGGAGCTGCGCGAGCGCGACGTCGACCAGCAAAAGATGGCCCTGTACCGGGCCGCCGCGCTGGCCATGGACCGGCTGAAAGACTGGCCGGCGGCGGAAAAGAACCTGACCGAGCTGGCCGGGCTCGATTTCGGCTACAAGGATGTCTCGGAACGGCTGGACAAGCTGGCCCAGTTACGCGAAGATGGGGCCGGTTCGAGTTCGCCTTGACGGCCCAGCCGCCTGGCGGACCATCGGCGGTTGCTCCTTAACCTGTTTGCACCCAGTTCCTCTTCGGTTTTTCATGCCCAACACTACCAGTGCCAAGAAGCGGCTGCGTCAGAACGTGGTTCGCCGCGCCCGCAACCGTTCGGTCCGTTCGAGCTTGAAGACGGCGGTCCGCAAGGTCCGTGAAACCTTGGCGGCAGGCGACCTGACCGAGGCGGAGGCGGACTTCCGGCAGGCGGTCAAGAAGCTCGACCAGGCGGCTGCCGGCCGCGTGATCCACCGCAACGCCGCAGCCCGCGTCAAGAGCCGCCTCTCCGCCGCGCTGAAAGGCGCCAAGCAGAAGGCCGCCGGCTAAGGACCGACCGAAGAATCACTTCGGCACGACTGGGTGGCTGGGGCAAAGCGATCAGCGTGCCCCAGTCTTCGTCGCTTCTTATCGCGTTCCCCTTGTCGCAACCTGTCGCCTTGTCGTCTTTCCGCCCTGGTGGCTGGGGCAAAGTCCCGGCGTGCCGGGATGCCCCAGGTTCTCCAGCTTGCACCTTCCAGCCTCCAATCTTTGGATTTCCGGGCGGACCGATGCGGCGACAGCCGTGCCCGCGGGGAGTAGACTTATTAGAGGACCGGGCAGCGAGCAGCGACCAAAGCGGGGAAGTCGACATGAAAGCGGTCATGGCGGAGGTTCCGCAGCAGCTACTCCAGTGGCGGCAAGAAACCGGGGCCGACCAGTACGATGAAATCTGGGAGGGAGTGCTCCACATGCCGCCGGTGCCGAACCGTGAGCATCAGGACCTGGAAGGATCGCTCGAGTTTTGGCTGCGCCTTCATTGGGCACAGCCGTTGGGCAACAAGGTGTACCACCAGATCAACGTCGCGTCGCCCGGAGGCTGGCCGGACAAGAACTATCGGGTGCCGGACCTGGTGCTGTTGACTCCGGATCGTTTCGGCATCGATCGCAACGAGTATTTCGACGGCGGCCCGGACGTGGTGGTCGAGCTGCACAGTCCCAACGACGAGAGCTATGAAAAGCTCGACTTTTATGCCGCGGTGGGCGTGCGGGAAGTTTGGATTATCGACCGCGACAGCCGGCGGCCGGAAGTATTTGTTTGCGGCGAAGGCAGGCACGCACCGCGCACCGCGGACGCCGACGGCTGGATTGCGAGCGCCGCGACCGGAATCGAGCTGCGGCACGTCGCCGCCGCGCACAAGCTTGCTCTGCGCATGGCCGGCCAAGAATCAACCAGGCGAGAGCTGCCCGACTAGCCGGCCTGGCGGCACATCATGGTTCGTAGCGACCGCATGAGTCGTTTGCCGGACGCGCTCGCGCCGGGAGCGATGCACGGAAGGACCCCATGAATGGGATCACTACGAACCGAACTCGATCGAGGCGGCGTCGAAAATGGGACCCTCGACGCAGGTGCGGCGGTAGTCCCAGCCGCCCTGGGCGTCACGGACTCTGGCCACGCAACTGAAACAGATGCCGATGCCGCAGGCCATCGGAGTCTCCAGCGAAACCTGGCACGGCAGGCCGGCGCGGCGGGCGATTGCCGCCACGGCGGCCATCATCGGTTCGGGGCCGCAGCAGACCACGTGCGGGCGAGTGCCAGGCTGCACGCGCTCGCCGCGACTCAGCTCCTCCTCCAACAGCTCGGTGACCAGGCCGGGCCGGCCGGCTGAGCCGTCGTCGGTGCTGGTGAGCACGCGGACGCCCAGCCGCTCGAAGTCGGCGACGCCCGCCAACAGGTCGCCGCTGCGGGCGCCGTAACAGAGGGTGGCCGCCGCGGCACGCGGTTGTGCGCGGGGCGGGTCGCCGTAAGCCCGCCGGCCGAGATACTCCTGCGCCAGGGCGAGAAAAGGAGTCTGGCCGATGCCGCCGGCCACCATCAGCAGGTGCCCGGCCGGGCGGACCGGAAAGCCGTTGCCCAACGGGCCCCAAACCTCAACCTCTTGGCCAGGTCCCATGCAGGCCAGCTTGCGCGTCAGCTTGCCGGCCACCACGTAGACGACGTCCAGGGCCAAGGCCGTGCCGTCCGGGCCGTCGACCGTGTCGTACAGCGCCAGCGGGCGGCCCAGCAACGGGTCGTCGAAGCCTGCCAGCCGGAGCATGACGAACTGTCCGGGCACAATCCGCCGCGCGATGGCCGGGCAGTCGAACCGCAAGCGATACGTGTCGCGCGCCAGCCCCACATTCTCGCGGACCTCGGTTCGGCCATGCCAGGCCTGGTCGGCGAACCAGGTGGGGTGCGCCTCGTGACTCATCGGCCGCGACCCTGATCGGCCCGCCGGCTGCTCTTGGCGGCGTTGCGGCGGCCGCGGCGGCCG
>JBBDNX010000250.1:0-5521 GCA_040877345.1 Pirellulales bacterium | reverse complement strand
TGGGGATGAACTCCTGGCCCACATAGCCCTGGTAACCCGCCTCGACCAGGGCCTCCATCACCGGACGGTAGGCGATCTCCTGTTGATCGTCCAGCTCGCGGCGCCCCGGGTTGCCTGCCGTGTGCACGTGGCCGATGTACTCGGCATATTGCCTGATGCGGGCGATGATGTCGCCGTCCATGATCTGCACGTGGTAGATATCGAACAGCAGCTTCATCCGCGGCGAACCCACCTGCTTGACGATCTCCATGCAATAATCGGTGTGGTCACCTTGGTAGCCGGGATGCCCCTTCATCTCCTCGGCCACGCGGCTGTTGAGCATCTCCAGGCACAGGTTGACCCCCTTCTTCTCCGCGTACCCGACGACCTTCTTGTATCCCAGGACGCAGTTGCGGATGCCTTCATCGTCGGGAATGTTCTCGCGGAAGCCGGTGAACGTGATCACGTTGGGACACTTGCCCTCGGCCGAGGCCTCGATGGCCCGGCGGATCTTGTCCAGGCACATCTCGTGGTACTCGGGATTGTTCATCCCCTGGTCGAACCAGTGGCTGCCGGCGATCGCGCACACCAGGCCGTACTCCTCCAGTGTCCGCCATTCCTTGGGGTCGACCAGCTCGACGCTCCGGCACCCCAGCTCCTTGGCGACCCGGCAGGTGGCTTCGATATCCCAGTGCTTTTGAAAGCACCAATGCACGATCGACTGCTTGACCCGGCCCTTCGTGGCGGCCGGACCTTCGGCCGCGGCGGCTTGCAGGGCGGCGGCCCCCGCAGCCATCCCGGCGGCGACACCCGCGGCGCTGCCGATCAAGCGGCGGCGCGTCATCCGAGCCGGCAGACGCTTGCCCTTGTGGATTGAACCGCCCATCAGTGAATCTCCTGTGAACGAGAAAGCAGACAAGGAAACGGTGGGTCCATCATAAGCAGGCCTGTGGCAAGTAGCGAGTGCCGCGGGGACCGCCACGCTCCAAATCCGGTCGGGGCTGGCCTTGCCGCCTATAATGGGGAGCAGCGAGGCAGGTGCCGAAGTGCGAGGATATTAAGCCAATGCGATACCTGGTGCGGGCGCGCGTCAAGCAGGGGCGCGAGGCCCAACTGCTCGACGCCATCAACAACGAGACACTGGGCCAAGGCTCCGTGGCCGAGGGCGAGTATCTGCGCAACATGGTCGACGCCCGGCTCTGCGACGACGGCACCGTCCGCTGGGTCGAAGTCTGCTTCTGCGACGTCCCGCTCGATGAAGAACGCCCCTACTGGGAGGAGTTCTTCGAGCTGGTACGCGTCCAGGATGCCCATGCACGCGACCGCTGCCGCGACCTCAACGGCACCGAGCCCTGGGCCTGCGGCGAGTGCGACTGCACCGATCGGCTCGAACAACGCCTGGGCCGATGGGGGCGGCCCTTTATTGAGGTGCTGCGCTCGTCGCTGCAGGGGCGGCAGCTCGAGCCCGCCGAGGCTCCACCGCCCGGCTTTCACCGGCTCGAATCGCCTTGAGCAGCTCCGCCATCCTCGGCAAGCCGGAGACGCTTCCCCGCAGAACCAGCCGGGCCGGCGACTCCTGCGTCACTACCAGCAACGTCAGGTCCTTGGCATACGGGCTCATCTGCATCAGCTCCGGAGGTCCTAAGGCTGCGGCCATCTCGAGCGCCCGGCCGCCGTTCACAAACACGGCCTTGCTGGTGTCGGGTCCAAGCTGGTCGAGTGCGGCCTGGAATCGCTGGTCGGCGGCGATCGTTTGATCGGTGTCGCTGGCGTTGACCGCTGCCTCCACCCCGCCGAGCGTGCCGGCCACCACCGCCCGGTCGCTCACACGCACCAGGGCAATCGGCGGGGCATCCCGGAAGGTATATTGCCGTCCTGCCTGTCCATCGACCATGATCTCGGCCGGCGGCTGGGCCACGGTCGGTCCCAGCAAGGCCGGCAGCGATAGCAACTGGTTCCACAGCGCTTCGGAGCGGAGCGTGTCGTTGGAAGCGATCACCGCCGCGATTTCGGGAATCTGGTTCCGCGCGGAAGTCTGTCCGCTGGGAGGCAGCACGAACAAGGCAATCTCCTGGATGTTCGAGAACAGTTCGCGGCCCACGTCCATAGCCGACGGCTGAGCGTGGCCCCCGTCCGCTGGGCCTATCGCCGGCTGCGCCTGCGGATTCAGTCCGAGCACCGCCACGGCGGCCGCGCCCGAGGGAACGTGCCCCAGCGTCGCGCGGGTCAGCGGGGCCGTCCTGACCAGTGAATAGAGCAGGTTGCGGTGGTCGTCGCCCATGGCCAACGCCACTTCCAGTTCGATCCCTTGCTGGTTGGTCCGCAGCAGGGCGGTCAGGCTTTCGAGCCGCTCCAGGTCGAGCAAAGCGCGGGCCACGGCGGCCTCCTCTCCGCGGAGCTGCGGGCCCGCCACCATCATGGCCCGCGCGCCATTCACGTACGCAAACGCGAGCGCGCCGTCCCGATCGGTTTCGCGGAACTCGGCCTGGCCGGCCAGGTTGTCGGCCTGCGGGTCGTTCAATCGCTGCACTGCCGCTTCGAGCTGCTCGCGCGACCGCGAAACCAGCAGCAGCCTGGTGGTCGCGGTAATCCACACCTCGTTTTCGACCTGGTACGTCTTGAAGCCGCCGATAGCGGCGGAGGGTTTGATCACCTGGATGGCGCTCTCCAGCAGGCCCCGCAGCAGATCGCAATCGCCAGGGTGGAGCACCGCGATTCCCTGGGGACTGCCATCGGGAAGGATGGCCGTAACGGCCGCCGCGGCCCCCTTGATCTTGTTCAGCTCGGCCAGCAAAGCCGGGCTGATCGACAGATCGTCCGGCAGGAAGAATCCCTCTCCCAGCGGCGTGCCGTCCGTGGCGGCCGCACCATTCGGCGGCGTGCTATCCAGGCCGAGCATCCCGGCGAGTCGTGCCATGTGTTTGCCTGGCTCGACAATTTCCAGGTAGGCCAGCGTGTCGGGCGGCATCAGCCGGGCGAAATCGGCCGCGGCCAGGTCCTCCCGGCATTGCCGCAGCCGCAGTTGGGCCTCGGCCCGCAGGCGCTCATCGGCTGCCGTGTCGGCCGTGACTCGTTCGTAGGCCGCCGCGGCGCCTTCGAGGTCCTTCTGGTGCATTTGCAGGAAATACCCGCGCTCGAAGTCCTGTGTCGCAGCCCTGGGCTGCGCCATGGCGGCAGCTTGGAAGGCGAGCACGAAAGCGCAGAGGGTCGGTGCGAGACGGGTCGTTTTCATGATTTCGAACTCCGGCAGGTTCTTTGTGCGAGTTGACAGGCAGGCGGAAAAGAGAACACCTAGGGCCGTATTCGCCGCCCAGGCCTGATTCTTGGCAATTCTCGAAAAAAGACAGGAAAAGCTCAGCGCGGTAAGGAAGAGCCCAAGGCGTCGAGCGAGAAGTCGGCAAGCCTTTTGCCGGAGTTTACCGGGTAATGGCCAGTGTTCCTCCTTCGGCGGACCTTCGGCAGTGGCCAGCCGGAGACAGACGGACGACAGGATAAATACGGACTCTCGCCAAGGCGCGGAGCCGCCAAGAGGGAGAAGGGGAAAGGCAGAGCTCGCTTGGACGAGACGGACGAGGGATAAATCTCGCTCCATCCCGGTCACCTCGTCCAAGTAGCCCCCAGGTCCCTTGCGGCCGCGAACGCAATTTGCTCAACTATGGTGGTTGCCTTGTTGATTCCGACCGGCAAATAAGGGGTTGATCTCATGACCTCCGACGAGCGCACCGCGATCCGTTACGACGAGAGCAATCAGCCGCGAATCGGGGTGATCCATTCGTCGTCCGGGATCTGGACGGTTATTTTCGACGAAGAGCGGCGAGTTCGTTCGATCATTGATGCGAAGGACGGGCGGATGACTTATGTGTACGACAAGCCGTTCTATGAAGGCTTGCCGCCGCCGGTCCGGGCCGTCATAAACATCTGCGGGCTCGTCATCGTGGATTCGCTCGACACCGCCCCGCCGCCCGTCCGGGTTGGCGCCGTGGAAGACGCGGCGGATTCGCTCGGGTTGGTCGAGTGGTACAACGCTCTGGATTCGAAAGAGCTCCGTCTTGCACTGGAGCAAATGATCGAGCGCATTTTTTGGGTCGAGCACGACGTGCCGCGCGACCTGGATGACCTGGTGGACGACGTTCTCTGGCTACTCAGGCGCGACCTGCGCCGCAACAAGGAGGTTCGCCGCGGGCTTGCCGATACTCCCATCCGGCTTACCGCCTGGCTCCGCGGGGTCTTGAAGAACCTCTGCCTAGAAGCGGCTCGGGCCGAGCGGCGCGCCCACCGCAACGGCGTGACCAATCTCGAGCTCGAAACCATCAAGCCTTCGCCCGACCCGACCTCGCCGCTGCAGCGGCGAATCGACCTGGAAGACGCGTTGGCGAAGCTCGATGCGCGACAGCGTATCGCGATCGTGCTCCGCGATCGCCGGCTGTCACACGCCGAGATCGCCCAGGAAATGAACCTCACCATCGACCAGGTCCGCTATGCGCTGTTGACTGGTCTCGATGCGCTCCAGCGCTTATTGCACGCAAGGGAATAAATCGGTCTACGTCCCCTCTGGCGGGGGCATTTGGGCTCGCTCCATCTTGCCCTTCTTATCGCCACGCCCAACTTATCGCCGGATTTCGCGGAATTATTTCCCGCGTCTTTCCCGTTTTGATGGCTTGGCCGGCAGTAAGTACCTGAGGGCGCGCCCTCGGCCAGCTCGCTAGCCGGACTCCCCGGAGTTCCGAAGCGCCGTGCGGCCTGGTGCTGGCGTGCTCGCAGCCGGAGATCGCCAGAATTCGAGAGCGTTCAATGGCGCTGTTCTGTTTTGCGCAACTTGCCTGGACCCTGTGAGTGGACCGCGAAAGAATCAAGTTTTTTTGACCTCGAACTGCGGTGGATCAATGGCTTGGTTGAGCGAACGCAAGTGCAATGGCGAAAGGCTTTACGCGCGGATTGCATCCCGACGCGCGGAAGGCTCCGCGGCCGGCAAACCAAAAATCTTTGAATTTTCCGCGGCCCAAGGCCGGGACTTGAAAGTCAATGTGTATTTAGGAGCGCGCGCTCCGGCACGGGACGGTCGCCGGTTCCGCCGTGCTGCTTAATTCCGAGAAATCTTCACGACAATTTGATTTGCATGGAACAAAACTGGCCCCCGAGGCCACCTTACTAAATAGAGGCACGCCTTTGGCGCGTGAAACTGCGATGTTGATGATTCTTCAGGCTAGCCGCGTGCCCTTGGCACAACTTGTCGCCGGCCTGTTCGTGCGTGCCAGCCTGGCAGCAGGCCGTTCGACCGACACGCCGGCCTCTTGGAGCTGCGCCCAGGCGCGCCAAAGACGTTTTCGTTGCCGGAGACGCCCCTGCACCAGGACGGGCGCCCGGGACAGGAGAGCAAACAAACCGTACTGAAACTCGTAGATCGCCACGGGCGGACTGAAAATTGAAGATCCGCCCGTCGCGGGCTAAGGACTGAAAACTGTCTTCGTACTTCTACACACAAGGAATCTGACCATGCCAGACTACCAGAAGCGATGCAAGGTTCTTCCGGTTTACGGGACCG
>JBBDNX010000249.1:0-1090 GCA_040877345.1 Pirellulales bacterium | reverse complement strand
CCGCCGCAGGAGGAATCTCCCCTTCCCCCCTTCGCTCCCCGGCCGGGTGCCTGGTGGCAAAGCGGTAGCGTGCCCCAGTCCTCGTCCGTCTGGTTCCCCTTGTCCCCTAAATGGGGCCACTACGAACTCACTCGACGGTGACGCTTTTGGCGAGATTGCGGGGCTTGTCGACGTCGCAGCCCCGCAGCACGGCGATGTGATAGGCGAGCAACTGCAAGGGAATGCTGGTTACGATCGGCTGCAAAAAGTCCTCGAGCGTGGGGATCTGGATCACGTCGTCGGCCAGCTCGGCGGCCCGCGTGCCGGCCTCGCAGGTGACCGCGATCACCGGGCCGCCGCGGGCCTTGATCTCCTCCATGTTGGCCATCACCTTGTCGTACACCGCTCCGTGGGGAATAAGAAACACGGTGGGCGTGTTCTCGTCGACCAGGGCGATCGGGCCGTGCTTCATCTCGGCCGCCGGATAGCCTTCGGCGTGGATGTAGCTGATCTCCTTCAGCTTCAGGGCCCCTTCCAACGCGGTGGGGAAATTGTACTGGCGGCCCAGGTAGAGGAAGTTCTGGCACTGGTAGTACTTGGCCGCGATGCGGCGGACCTCCACGTCGGTGTGCAAGGCCTGCCGGACCTGCTCGGGAAGTTTCTGCAAATGCTCGACGATCCGCGTCCCCTGGGCGTGGTCCAGGTGCCGCAGCCGCCCGAAATACAAGGCCAGCATGGCCAGGGCCGCGCACTGCGACGTGAAGGCCTTCGTCGAGGCCACGCCGATCTCCGGTCCGGCGTGCAGATAGATGCCCCCGTCGGCCTCCTGGGCGATGCTCGAACCGACCACGTTGCAAATGGCCAGCGTGGGGTGCCCCTGCCGCTTCATTTCCCGCACCGCCGCCAGCGTGTCGGCCGTCTCGCCGCTCTGCGTGATGGCGAACACCAGCGTGTGGTTGCCCAGCGGCGGGTTGCGATAGCGCAGCTCGCTGGCGTACTCGACCTCGACCGGGATTCGGGCAAACTGCTCCAGCAGGTACTCGCCGACCATGGCCGCGTGCCAGCTCGTGCCGCAGGCGGTGAGCAGGATGCGGTCGACGGAGCGAAGCTG
>JBBDNX010000248.1:0-1090 GCA_040877345.1 Pirellulales bacterium | reverse complement strand
CGCCCCCCCGCCGCCATGCTGGGTGGTGATCTTGGGCGTGCGGCCATGCTCGGTGATACAGACGACCAGGGTCTCGTCCAGCAAGCCGCGGGCTTCCAGATCGAGCAGCAAGGCGCTGAACGCGCGGTCGAAGCCGGGGCAAAGCTGCTCCTTCATCAGCGAATAATGATAGAAGTGCGTATCCCAGGCGCTGTTGACCATCTCGAACTCGTCCCACAGCACGGTGATGAAGCGGCCCCCCGCCTCGACCAGCCGCCGGGCCACCAGCGACGCCTGCCCGAAAAGCGTCATGCCGTATTGTTCGCGGACGGCCATCGGCTCGCGGTGCACGTCGAGCGCGTCGCGGACGTGATGGGAAGTCAGAAACGAAAAGGCCATCTGCTGAAAGCGGTCGAACCCTTGGGCCTTGTCGCGCCGCTCGAGCAGCCGCCGCGCGTCGTTGAACTGGTCGAGCAGCGACCGCCGGCCATCGAGCCGATCGAGCGTGACGTCGCCGGGCAGGTTGGCTTCGGACGAAAGGCCGAAGCGGCAGTCGGGCTTCATCGGACCGTAGGGGTCGTAACAGGTGACCGTGGCATCGTCGAACGTGTAGGTCGACGGCCGCGTGCCTTGCCCTTCGAACTCGGTCCAGACCGGGTCCCAGGCGGGCCCCAAGAAGGCCCCATAAGGACCGGCGTTGTCGCCCGCCGCGTATTCGCGCTTCGAGCTCAACTGCCAGGGCAGGCCGATGTTGCGCGGGATGGCCGGCGCCGGACCGCCGGCCCGATCGTCCAGATAGTCGACCACCGAGCCGATGAACGGCCAGTGCCGCGGATCGCGGGGGCTCATCTGCATCGGCACGTCGATCACGGGGGTCGACGTGAGCGAGTAGGCCGAGGCGTGCAGGGGGAAGGGGTGCGTCATGGAGCGTACGATCGTGGCGCGATCGATCACGCGGGCCGTCCGCGGCAGCAGCTCGCCGATCTCGACGCCGCTGACGCTGGTGGCCGCGGTTCCCAACTCGCCGCGGATTTCGACGGGGGCCGCCGGCTTGGGGTCGAACGTCTCCAGTTGGCTCGCCGCGCCATAGAGATACAGGAGTATGCAGGAC
>JBBDNX010000247.1:0-5536 GCA_040877345.1 Pirellulales bacterium | reverse complement strand
CGTCGAGCAAGGGCTACAGTCGATCGTCCGGGCTGCCCGCCGTGTGGGGCAATACGCAGGATGGGCGTTACGTCATGGCCGTCTACGAGGAGTTGGATGATATGACGGTCCTACCGGTGACGGCATACGAAGTTCCCGAACCGCGATAGGTGACGAGATGGACCATCGACAAATCAAGCGAATCGGCCGCGAACTCACCGACCTCGAGCAGAGTCGCCTGGAGAAGCACCGCGAAGAGATCGCTCGAGAACTGCCCGAGTTGCAGGCCCGCGATCAGATGCGAAAAGACGCTCGTGAAGAAGCCACCCTCAGCGGCGAACTGCGAAGAGCCGTCCATGAGAGCAAGTTGACGCTGGGCACAATCGCCGTCCAGATCGGTGTCGCGCCCATTCTGCTGGACGATTTCCTGACAGGCGAGCGCACGCTGCGGTCCGACGTGCTTGATCGGCTGGCGAGCGTCTTGGGGTACGAGCTTCAAAGAGATCGCTGAGCGAACCTGCCACGGCCCCGGCGAGCGCTGCACCGATTGCCGAAAGGCAAATGGGACTTGATGTTCTTTTTCTATTCCAACAGGCTCGGCTGTCTCGGCTCGATCGTGGTTTCGATCGTCCTCACCTTGCTGCTCCTCCTGGTTCTGCGGGCCTGCAACGCCATCTAGGCCTCGAACTGGCATCCTGCCTGTCAGCGGCGGCGTCGCACAATGGATTGCCGCGATGGGCATAGTTCGGACAGACTGGCATCCTGCGTATCCTTGAGTCGGAGCGGACTGATGCTCCAGACAGGCTGGAAGCCAATCCTACTTCCGGCGGCAGCCGGCCGGCTCGTGGGGAACAGAGACCGAAAACTTCCTCTCCGCCGCCACTTCTTCTTTGACCGCGGCGCCACGACAGGGTAGACAAGGAGAAAGGGCGCTCCAAGCAGATGCCGGAACACCCGCGGCTACTTGATTCCCGTTCTTGGCGCCTTTGCGAGAGCCACGCCCCAACAGTTTGCAGGCGGCAGCCTGCCTAACCCCGACGGGGTGACATTCAATAGCCGTGGGCGTAAGCCCACGGCAGGCAACCACAATCCTTGTCGTAAGCCCCCGAAAGGGGGCGACAGTAAAGGAACGTACCCCCATGGCCAACGTGATCGAGCTGGCTCAAGACCGCGTCGAGGACTTCGCCGAGCGGGTGCAGGCCATCCGCGAAAGCTTGCACCAGGTGGTCGTCGGCCAGGAGTCGACCATCGACCTGCTCTTGACCTGCGCCTTGACCGGCTCGCACGCCTTGCTGATCGGCGTGCCCGGCCTGGCTAAAACCTTGATGGTCAAGGCCCTGGCCTCCGCCTTCGAATGGAAGTTCACCCGCGTGCAGTTCACACCCGACCTGATGCCGTCTGATATCACCGGCTACGAGCTGCTGGGCCGCGACGGCGACGGCAGCTCGCCCAGCATGGTCTTTCGCCCCGGCCCCGTCTTCGCCAATCTCGTGCTCGCCGACGAGATCAATCGGGCGGCTCCCAAGACGCAGTCGGCCTTGCTCGAAGCCATGGCCGAGCACCACGTCACCGTGGGCGGCCAGACCTACCTGCTTGAAGAGCCCTTCCTGGTCGTGGCCACCCAGAACCCGATCGAGCAGGAGGGCACCTATCCGCTGCCCGAGGCCCAGCTCGACCGCTTCATGATGGAGATCCGCATCGGCTATCCTTCGCCCGATCAGGAGGAAGAGATCGTGATGAAGACCACCGCCGGCCGCGTCGAAATGCCCAAGCCGGTCTTCGATCGCGCCGCCTTCCTCGAGCTGCGCAACCTGGTCTGGTCGGTGCCCGTGCCGCGCAACGTGGCAGCCTACGCGGTGCGTCTGTCCGGTGCCAGCCGCCCCGACGATCCTCGAGCCAATGATTTCGCGCGGCAATATGTATCCTGGGGTGCGGGGCCCCGCGGCTCGCATAACCTGGTGCTGGCCGCCAAGGCCCGCGCCCTGCTCGACGGCCGCACCGCACCCACGGCCGCCGACGTCCGCGAGGTCGCCCCCAGCGTGCTGCGGCACCGCATCATTGCCAACCACCGGGCCGTCGGCGACGAGGTGACCAGCGACCAGATCGTCACGCGGCTGCTCGACGATACGCCCACGTGAAGCAAATGCAGTGAACGGTGGGCAGTGGGCAGTGCGACGACCAGAGTCAATGCAGAAGTCAGGAGGCATATGTCAGAAGTCAGTGGAGCGTACGTCGTCGGACAGCCGTCCGGCTCGTATCCGGCTGACCACCGCCCACTGGCCACTGCCCACTCTCTTCAATGAGCACCCAGGTCACCAGCCGCTTTCTCGATCTCAAGGCCTTGGCGGCCGTCTCGCGGCTGCGGTTCAGCACGCGGCACCGCATCGACGGCACCTACAGCGGCCGGCACCAGTCGCGGCAGCTCGGAGGAGCCGGCGAGTTCGTCGACTACCGCGAGTACAGCGCCGGCGAAGACCTCCGCCGCCTGGACTGGAAAGTGCTGGCCCGCACCGGCCGCAAGTACATCCGGCTCTTCCAGGACGAGACCAACCTTGTCTGCACCATGGTCCTCGATGCCAGCGGCTCGATGCTCTTCGGCGAACCCAAAACCTCCAAGTTCGACTACGCCAGGTATCTGGCCACCGCCTTGTGCCACGTGATCATCCGGGGCCAGGACCAGGTGGGCCTGGCCGTGGTCGCCGACCGGCTCTACGAGCTGATCGCCCCGGGGGCCACGGCCACGCACGCGGCCCTGGTGTACGAGGCGATCGAGCAGGCCGCCACGCACCCCGCCACGCGCATGTCCGCCGCCCTGCGCGACCTGTACAGCCGGCTGAGCCGCCGCGGCGTTCTGCTGGTCATGAGCGATTTCTTGCTGGACGACCTGGACGAAACGTTCGCCGCGGCCCGGCTGTTCCGGCAGCGGCACTGGGAGGTGGTCCTGCTGCACCTGGTCCACCCGCTGGAGCAGCGGCTCCCGGCCGGCACGGCCTATCGCTTCGAGGGGTTGGAGAACGACGGCTCGGTCGACTGCTCGCCGGCCGAGATCAGCGCCATGTACGAGCAGCGGTTCGCAGCCCACCTGGCCATGGTCCGCACGCTGGCCCTGGCCACCGGCTGCGATTATCGCCGCGTCTCGACGGATACTCCTTATATGCAGACACTGGGTGGATTCCTGGTCGAGAGGACCGGCTGAATGAAGGCAGAGGGCAGAAGGCAGAGGGCAGAAGGAGGAGTAAGAGCAGAGGTGAGTCTTCTGCTCGGCAGAGTCGAAGCAGGTGCGACGGGGCAACGAAGACGACGCTGCCGGGCAAGCCAGCAGTGGCACGCGACGAGTGCAATCGGAACTAGGCCCCTCAAGACGAACGCTTGACCTTATCTTATGTCGTGGCTCAACTTCTGGGCGCTGCCCCTGGGGCTGGCGGCGGCCGCCCTGCCCATCCTGGTCCACCTGCTGACGCGCCCCAAGCCGACGAGGCTGCCGCTCTCCACGATCCGCTTTGTCCAGGAAGTGGTCCGCGAGCGGCGGGCCCGGCAGCGGATCCGCGATTGGATTGTCCTGGCCCTGCGGGTCGCGGCCGTGCTGCTGTTGGCGGCCGCCGTGGCGCGGCCCTTGCTGGGCGATCGCCCGCTGGTTTCGGCCGCCGACCCGCCCGGCACCGCGATCCGCGTCGTGCTGCTCGACGTCAGCCAGAGCATGGCCGCCGAGAACCGCGGCATTCGCGCCTTCGAACGTGCTCGCCCCTTGGCCGCCAGGCACTTGTCGTACCGCCCCGGCCTGCGCGCCAACCTGCTGCTGGCCGGCGCGTCGGCCCGCTCGGTGTTCGACCGCCCGTCGACCAACTTCTCCACGTTGCGCGACGAAGTGGCCCGTGCGGCCGTGTTGCCCGAGCGGCTCGACGTGCAAACCGCCTTGAACCGCGCGGCCGAGTTGCTCTCCCAGTCCGCCGAAGCCGAAGAGCTGCGCCGCGAGTTGGTCGTCGTCAGCGATTTTCAGCGCACCAACTGGGCCGCCGCCGATTTCTCCGCCCTCCCCTCCGGCACGGCCATCCAGCTCGAGTCGGTGGCCCCCGCGGCCACGCCCGCCAACCTGGCGCTCTCGGCCGTGCGCGCCGATGGCCGCGTCGAGCAGGGCAGGACGTTTCGCCTGGGAATCGAAATCGGCAACTACGCTTCGGCCGCCCGCCAGGTCGAGGCGGAGGTCGTGCTGGGAGAGTCGGCCTTGCGCCTCAACGGGCTCTGTCCGGCCGGCGTCACAACAACGCTGACGACCGAGCTGGTACTGGACCAGCCGGGCTGGCAGACCGGCGAAGCGCGGCTGCTGGCGGTCGACGATTCCCTGGCAGCCGACAACGTGCGGCCGGTGGCCATCGAGGTGCGGTCCCAGCCCACGTACCTGTTGCTCACCCGGCAGCCCACGGGCAAAGGTGCGAGCTCGAGCTACTATCTCGAGCGGGCTCTTGTACCTTACCAGCCGCGGCAGGGCCAGGCCTCTGAAAAAGTGGTCCGCGCCGACCCGGCGCGGGTCGAACGCGAAGTCGTCGCCGCGGCCGACCTGGTGGTGCTCGATCATCCGGGCAAGCTGCCGGCGCCGTTGATCGACCTCCTGGCCGCCTTGTTGCGGCGCGGCCGCGGCATGCTCTATGTGGCGGCCGAGCCGATCGACGCGACCAACCTGAAGCTGCTGGTCCAGGCCGCCGGCACCGGCTTGCAGATGCCCGTGGAGTTCATGCCTCCGCTGGCCGGCCGGCCGCGCCGCGATCTGTTTCTGGCCGACGTTCGCCAGCGCGAGCCACCCTTTGCCATCTTTGGCGAAGAAGCGTCGGCTGCCGTGGCCCCATTGCGTTTTTCAGGAGGTTTGGCCACTCGACGGCTTCAGGGCGCCTTGCTCGATGACGTGCTGGCCAGCTACGACGATCAGTCGGCGTGCCTCGTGCTCACGGCGTCCGGCGCGGGCGCTTTGGCCGTGCTCAACGTCGATCTGGCCGCCTCGAACCTGCCCGCTTCGCCAGTGTTCGTGCCGCTGGTTGGCGAATTGACCTCGCAGCTCCTGGGCCGCGACCGATCGCGGGAGTCGGTTGCCTGCGGCGAGCCGCTGGCCGTCTATCTCCCCGCTTCCGCCGGCAATGCGGCCGGATTGCGGATCGAGCCCCCTCCCCAGGCCGCCGACGATCCGTTGCCTCCCGGCGAGTTGGAGGACCAGTCGGTCGGCCTGATGTGGCGGGTGCCTGCCGCCGGCGGGCCCGGCGTATACCGCATCCGCCGCGAAGATCAGACCGTCTTTGCGCTCGCCTCGGCGGTTGCCCCGGAGGAAGGCGACCTGGCCACGCTTGCTTCCGACGTGGTGACGGGACGCCTGGCTGCCGGGCGGCAAGCCCACTTCCGCTCGGCCATCGACGACGAAGAACCTCGCGACGATACTTGGATTTGGCTCGCCGTAGCCTGCGTGGTCTGCCTCCTCTCCGAGGTCGGCGCCCTCCGGGCCTTCAGAACATAATCTGCTCGTGAGGCTTATGACCTCTGACTGTGCTGCAAGTCCGCCGCAGGCGGAACCACT
>JBBDNX010000246.1:0-5537 GCA_040877345.1 Pirellulales bacterium | reverse complement strand
CACCGCATCGGGCAGACGCGCGAGGTGTTCGTCTTCAACCTCTGTACGGCCGGATCGCTGGAAGACCGGATCCTCCGGCTCCTCAACGAGAAAATCCGCATGTTCGAGCTGGTCGTCGGCGAGGTGGGTTCGATCCTCGGCAACCTGGAAGAGGGCGAGGAGTTCGAGTCGCTGGTGCTGAAGCTCTGGATGCGGTCCCGCGACGACCGGGAGCTCGAGCAATCCTTCGAAACGCTCGGCAGCTCGCTCTTGGAGGCGCAGCAGCAGTATCTCGAAGCCAAGGAGCTGGACGAGGCCCTCTTTGGAGAGGACTACGAATGACGCAGGCCACCATCCAGGAAGAGCTGCGAGATTTTGCCGTCGAATTGCTCGAGCAATGCGGCGGCCTGGTCGAGTGGTCGTCGCCGGACCAGGATGGCACGGCCGTGGTGCCTTCGCGGCTGGTCCCGCTGCTGCACGCGCCCGGCGAAGAATTCTCCCTGAGCTGCCGGCCCCAGGCGCAGGCCTTGTGCGTCAGCCTGGCGACCGACTTCCTGGAGGTTTCCGGCGCGCTGCTGGAAGCGGCCGTGCCCCGGTTCGGATCTTTTCACCTCTCGGACCGGTACCTCAAGGGAGGCGACCTGCAGCAGGCCCTCGATCGCGCCTTTACATGGCTCAACGCCCGGGTGCGCGTGCGCGGTTCGCAGCCGGCGCCGATCGAATACCACACCTGGTGGTTTCATGCGGCCCTGCGCTCCGACGACTGCTGGGAGACCCGCCTGGCGGTCACGCTCAACTCCGAGTCGCTCGGGCCGGTCGAGCTGCCCGACCCGCTCGGCTTGCCGGACGTCGAGCCGTGCTCGGCGGCCGACGTGCCGGCCTCGGCCACCTACCCGGCGGCCTCCCGGCGTGCCCAGCAGCGGCTGCGGGACGCGGCCGCGGGCTTCATTTCGCGGATGGATGCCCGGCTGGAGCGCGACCGCCGGCGGCTGCGCGACTACTACAACGCGCTGTTGAAAGAAACGCAGCCCAGCCGCAAGCGGGCCGCCGAGCCGCTCGATCCGGAAGCAGTCGCCGCCCGGCGGCAGGCCGTGCAGTTGGAGCTGCGCCGCAAGCTGGCCGAGCTCGACGAGCGCTACGCCATGGAGGCGATCGCCAGGCCGATCGTGTTGATCCGCACGTCGGCGACCGTGCTGGTGGTCGAGCTGCTGGTCGAGCGGAAGCGTGCCCGCCGCAAGCACGTGCTCTATTGGAACCCGCTCGTCAAGCAGTTCGAGCCCCTGCCCTGCGGCAACTGCGGCAACGGCGCCTTCGCCGTCGCCTTCACCAACGACGACGTCGCGCCGCTATGCGCCAAGTGTGCAGCAGCAAGCTCCTCGGCGCCGAAATCGTAGCGAAGAGAGCCGCCCGTCCAGCCGTCGTTGGTGCGGCAGCGCAGCCCCGAATGGGGCGACAGTCAATAGCCGTGGGCGTAAGCCCACGGGATCGGGTCCGGACATCTTCGTAAGCCCCGAAGCGGGCGACAGTGCAGTACGATTGGCATCGCGCGCGCCGAAAGCGGATGCCTGGCCGGTGCGCGAAGGGACTTTCCTCGTCACCCTTGGTCACGCATCCGGAAAAAATGTCATTACCACCCAAGTGGCGAGCGAGCCATTGGCGACGCCAAACAGCCGCATGGCCAGCAAGGGAAAATCTTTTCGAGGGCGAAGGTAGAACGTCAGCGTCACCAGACTGGCGAATACGCTCGCGGGATTCACGAACAACAGCAACGGCCATACTTTGAACCAAAGCCTCCACAGGTCGTACGTTGAGTCGTCGCTCATCTGTGCGACATTCGAGCCGCCACCGCCGAAGACTATTCTAAACAACACCCAGGACGCAGTCGGCGCGATGCCGCCGAGCGCCGCACACGTGAAGCCCAGATAATGCCGGACTGCCTGGCCGCGTGAGTATTCGCTCAATCGCTTCGAGTAATCCGCGATCGTCCAGGCCGCGCACGCCCATTGTCCTGCGATCAGGGCGAGCCAGCCCAGAAGCAGCAGATGCCCCATCGGAGAGAAGTTCCGTGGCCACTGCCACGCCACCAGCGCGCAAGCTGCGGTGAACGCCAACAGCGTCAGTAGGCTGAATCGCAACCCATGTCGCTTTCCCATGCGGGTATCTTGACCGATCCAGCGTCGAAAAGCACCTAGATTCAGCGCGGCCGGGTAGTCGCTGCCGGCTGCCCCCGGTGCCGATCCACTTCTACCTCGTCACCTGCCGCCCACCAGCAAGCCGATCACCACCAGGACCAGGCACGCAGCCAGACTGGAATACGCCGCGCCTCGACTCACGCGCCCCTTGGCATTACCCAGGCCGAAATGCGGCCCTTGCCCATGCCAGAGCCAAAAACCAAGGGGAATCGTCAGTGCGCCGAACAACCACAAGGTCCAGACCGGCGAGCCATGCGCGAGCATCTCTCCGCAATCACCGATGGCGCCGAACGAACCGCCGGCGATGTAGGCCCCATTGGCGACGAGGCAAAAGCCGGCGAAGAACCGCAGCGCAAACGCGCCGGGCATCTCGCGCCAGGCCGCGATCCCCCACGTCGCCAACGGCAACAGCGCGCCGGCCACCGGTCCCGCCCACACCACGACCAACGGCCTCGGGTTGATCGCCAGGTCGGTCCGCGAGATGGTCAGCGGGTGCAAGACTAACGTGGCCACTTCTCCTCCTGTCAGCCATGCCCCAACGATATGGCCGGCCTCATGGACCATCTGCATCCCCAGCCACGAGCCCACAACGACCGAGCCGATCAACACGGCTTGATGCAGGCGCCCGGCGCCAGCCTGTGCTGCGGCGTGGTCCGGAGCGTCGGTGACTTTATTGCCTGATGCCAACATTCCCGTTTTCGTCCTTCTGCCTTCTGCCTTCTGCCTTCACTCCCAGTCGATCCGGTCGAACAGCGCGCGGAGCCGTTTTCCACGATCCGGGTTCACCGACTCCACGAAGCCGACGCGCCCCTCCAAGTGCGACCGGAAGGCGGGCAGACCGGAGCGGTTCTGGCCCGCCGGGCCGTGGCGGACGCAGTTGTGCAACACGGCCTTGAGGCGATCGAACCGCTCGCGAGGAATGTTGGCGTGCTCGTTCAGCACGAGACCGGCGGCGCACTGCCGCGATCCCTGCCGCATGATCCGCGTCTTGCGCGCGTTCACCTCAAATCCTTCCTCGATGGCAATCGAGCGGACGACCAAATAGAAGCGGCGAATCGAGGCAGCCACCGCCTCCGGGCCCGAGAACAGCAAATCGTCGGCGTAACGCGTGTACTGCCCGCCCGCCGAACGGGCCAGGGCGTCCAGCCGGCAATCGAGGCGAAACGCGCACAGGTTGGCCAGGGCGGGTGAAGTGGGCGCTCCCTGGGGCAGGTGCGGCCGGCAGTAGAGCCCTTCGTGCCGAAATCGGTCGCGCACGCCGCCGTACTGAGGAAACCGCGGCCAGACATCTTCCGGGACCTGGTTGGTGCAAAGCGAGGCCAGCAACTGGGCCGCCTCCTCGGGGTAGCCGGCCGTGCGAAACACGGCGGCAATGCGACCCATCGGCACCGACGGGAAGAAATCCTTCAGGTCGGTTCGCAGAACGATGGCCTGACCCGCATGCGGCGAGACAAAGCTGTGGATGGATCGGCCCATCCGGAACCCGTGGGCCGCCGGATGTGGCGGAATGTTGTCCAGAATGCCGTGCAACACGCGCCCCTGGATGGTCTTCAACCGCCACTTGGGCGCTTCGATCAGCCGTGCCGAACCGCCCAGCCGTTTCGAGAGCCAATAATAACGGTAATGCCGCAAGGGCCCGGGCGCGAGACTGCGCTCCAGATTCCGACGGTCGGCAAACCAATCCAGCTCTTCGGGCCTTAGCTTCAGCCAGTCGGCCAGCTCGCCCGGGGTGACCAGCGACGGCACTTCCCAGGAAGCGGGTCTGCCGGCGGCCGGCACCATGGCCGGACGTCGCCCCCGAAAACCACTGAGCATCAGTGCGTGTCGTTCGCAAACGCGTCGAAAGCCAGCGTCTTCAAGGATGAACTTCAACACGCTGGCGCGGCCAGGCCGCGGCCTCGTGCGAAGTGCGGCGGTCAGCCGTTGTGCCAGCGGAGGGAGCCAGCGCCAACGCCGGCCGAGTGCGTCGGCGCCGCGCTCGATCAACTCACCGACTTGCCATGGTCCGCCGACGAAGGCCGACGCCAGCGCCCGCGCGACCATTTCCGGATGTGCCATCGACGCTTTCGTGAGGCTGAATCAATTGCGGATAGGAAACAAGCGAAAAACAGGGCGGCGGCCTCTCCAACCAGTCTCGTCATGCCTGAGGTTTTGTGCGCCCTCGCGCACCGATCCTCATGCGGCGCAGCGACTATCGTCGATTCGCTCCCCTGGGGTATCCCCAGAGAGATAAGCACTCCGTCCTTACGACGGCCACTTATCAACTTGGAGAGGACCGCCGCCCGGAAATCATCTTGCTGCCGCCCGCAAAGCGTGTCAACTTATCGTAGAACGGAATTCATTCCTTTCACGAATCGCAATGCGAGGTATCCGCCATGAAGTTGCCGTCGAGCTGCCTGGGGTTTGGTCTGTTGGTGAGCTGTGCGGTTGGTTCGCCTTTGCCGGGCAGGCTGGCCGCTGCGGAGTTCGATGCCGGCTGGGCGCAGTTCCGCGGACCGGGCGGCCTGGGCGTCAGCGACGAGCAGGGGCTGCCGGTCACCTGGAGCCAGCGGGAGAATATCGCCTGGAAGACCGAGCTGCCCGGCGCGGGCACATCCAGCCCCATCGTGCTCGGCGACCGCATTATTGTCACCTGCTACAGCGGCTACGGCGTGCCCGGTCAGCCGAGCGACAGCATGGACGACCTCGAGCGCCATGTGGTCTGCCTCGCTCGCGACGACGGCCGGATCCTGTGGAGCACGGAGGTCGAAAACAAGCTGCCGGAGCAAGCGACGATCCGCGACGACCACGGCTATGCATCCAGCACTCCGGCCGCCGACGGCGAGCGGATCTATGCCTTCTTCGGCAAGTCGGGCGTCTTCGCCTTCAATCACGACGGCCGTGAGCTTTGGCAGGCCGACGTGGGCTCGAAGCTCAACGGCTGGGGCTCGGCCGCCTCGCCGGTGCTGTTCGGCGACCTGGTGATCGTCAACGCCAGCGTCGAGAGCGAGTCGCTGGTGGCCTTGGACAAGACCACCGGCAAGGAGGTCTGGCGGGCCGGCGGAATCCGCGACTCGTGGAACACTCCGCTGCTGGTCGCGGTCGACGGAAAGACCGAACTGGTCGTGGCCGTCATGGGGAACGTGCTGGCCTTCGATCCGGCGTCGGGCGATCCGCTCTGGTCGTGCGACACCGACATCGGCTGGTATATGGTGCCCAGCCCGGTGGCCCACGAGGGGGTTGTGTATTGCATCGGCGGACGCTCCGGCGGCGGCCTGGCGATCCGCTGTGGCGGGCGGGGCGACGTGACGCGCACCCACCGCTTATGGACCTCGCGCAAGGGTTCCAACGTGACCAGCCCCGTGTTTCACGATGGGCATCTCTACT
>JBBDNX010000245.1:0-5554 GCA_040877345.1 Pirellulales bacterium | reverse complement strand
GCTTGTTCTTCACCGCCAACGACGGCGTCGTGGGCCGGGAATTGTGGGTCACCGACGGCACCGAGGCCGGCACCATGCTGGTGAAAGACCTCACGCCCGGAACGACCGGCAGCGGCCCTTCGAATCTTACCGAGGCGGGCGGCAAACTTTTCTTTTCTCAGTTCAGGAGCGGCAACGGCGAAGAGTTGTGGGTCAGCGACGGCACCGCCGCCGGCACCAACCAGGTCAGGGATATCTTCCCGGGCAATTGCGGCTTCTTCACCTGCAGCGGCGACCCACGTGAGCTGGTCGAAATGGACGACACGCTTTATTTCAGGGGCAACAGCTCGCTTGGCCCCGAGCTTTGGAAGAGCGACGGGACCTTCGATGGCACCGTGCTGGTGAAGGATATCAACGAGGGGAGCGAGGAGTCATTCCCCAGCTCGCTGATCAACGTCGGCGGAACGCTCATGTTCTTTGCCGATGGCCCCGAAACGGGATTTGAGCTGTGGAAGAGCGACGGCAGCGAGGCCGGAACGGTGTTTGTCAAGGACATCAACCCCGGCCCGCCCGACTCCGCCCGTTTGGGCCGTGTCTCGTCCATGGCCGCGGTCGGAAACATCTTGTACTTTGTCGGCTGCGATCAATCCGACTCCCAGGGCGACCCCACCAATTGCGAGCTGTGGCGAACGGACGGCACGCCGGAAGGCACCTTCCAGGTCCACGATTTTGGCCCGGGAGTAAACGACCGCGACCCACTCAGCAGCGGCGATACGCCAGGAAACCTGTTCGACTTCGACGGCACGCTGTTTTTCACCGTCGACGACGGCGTTCACGGCGAGGAGCTGTGGAGACTGACGTCCCAGTTGCCGGGCGAAAGCGTCTATTCGTTCCGCGACGACTTTTCCACCACGGCGAACCCAGCCGGCCCGTGGAGCTACGGGTTCCTGGACCCGGTCGGCGACTTCCAACTCCACCCGGACGGCTCGCTGCACGCCGGCGGGCAGTTCAAGTGGCATGGTCCCGGCGTCCCCGACGCGTTGGGCTTCGGACTGCCGGCGGTTTTTTCCATGCTGGTTCACCCGGGTTCGAACGGCGAGAAAAGCGCCGTTCGCTGGACGGCGCCTGCCGACGGCCTCTACGAGATTGAGGTCGCCTTCAGTGATGCCGACAATGCCACCACCGACGTGGCCGTGCTTCACCAGTCGCAGGTCCTGTCGAGCGGCTTTGTCAATCTCAACGGTCAGGTCGACGTTACTTCTTTTTCGCTGACCCAATTCGTATTCGCGGGCCAGACGATCGACTTCGTCGTCGGCGACGGCGGCAACGGGTACATCTCCGACAGCACGGGTTTGGACGCCACGATCACACTGGTCACGGCGGTCACCTTCTCCGCGGCCGGCGACTTCTCCGCCACGGATAATCCGGCCGGCGCATGGAGCTACGGCTCGTCGGATCCGAGCGGCGACGGCTTTACGCTGTTTTCCGGCGGCGAGGTTGATGAATCAGGCCTGGCCGCCTGGCCCGACCTCGACACGTTCGATTCATTCCTGCCGGCATTGTTCTTCAATGGAGGCGATAGCCTGGCCGAGGTCGGCCCTTGCAGCACGGCGGTTGTTCAGCCGGGACAACTTGCGTTGCATCCCGGGTCGACTAGTGCGAGTGCTGTCGTCCGCTGGACGGCGCCGACCAGCGGCAGCTACACGGTCACGGCCATGTTCACGGGCATCGATGAGGAGTGCCCGCCGACCGCCACGGTCGCTGTGCTCCACAACACGGGCACTTCGGAACCCAGCGAGCTGTTCTTCGACTCGATCGACGACCAGGGCGAGGTGGCCGCGTTCAGCGGGTCGGTGACTGTGGCGGCCGGTGAGACGCTCGATTTCCTGGTCAACGACGTCGACGATCTCCGATTCGGCGGAACCATCATCCTGGATGTCGTCATCAGTGGTGAGGCGTCGCCGCCGCCCCCACCACCCGGCACGGGGCCCGTCACGTTCAGCCTCGACCCTGGCGCGCCGGAGGGGGCCGCCATCGATCCGGAGACCGGCGTCTTCACTTGGACGCCGGCGGCGGAGCACGGTCCGGGCGCCTACATCGTCACGGTTCGGGTCACCGACGAGGGCACGCCTCCGGTCAGCACCACGCAGACCTTCCTGGTCACGGTGGTCGACCCGAACGAGGCGCCGCAGATTGCCGCGATCGACCCGGTGAGCGTAGAGCAGGGAGCACGCCTTGCAATCGACGTGCTGGCCACCGATCCCGACGTGCCCGCCAACCGGATCGCGTTCAGCCTCGACGAAGGGGCGCCGGCGGAGGCCTCGATCGATCCGCGGACGGGCCGCTTCACCTGGCGGCCCTTGAGGTCGACTGAGCCAGGGACCTACGAGGTTACGGTCCGCGCGACCGACGACGGTGAGCCGGCACTCGACGCCACCGCCACGTTCAGCATCACGGTCACCGAGCGTGCCTTGCCGCCGTCGCGCGATCCGGAGGCAGGCTCGTTCGTGATCGATCCCGACGGCGTGGCAGTCTACACCAAAGCCGATACGTTCCAGCACGTCGACCGGCTGGCGTACCTGGACGACGATGGCGACGACGGCGTCAACCTGGTGACGGTGGAGTTCACGAGCGAACCGTTCCGCAACGTGTCGAGCCTGTACGACGACCTGCTCGGTCGAGGCGCTTCGGACGGCGAGGTGATCGACTGGACCGGCCGGCTCGATGACGCGACGTTCCGCGGCGTCGCGGGCGAATTCCTCGCTTCGCGGGAGTACGTGCAGAACGTGGTGCAGGAGCTTTTCGAATCGCTGCTGGACCGGCCGGCGGACCCCGGGGGCCTCGATTTCTGGACCGGCCAGCTTCTGGGGGGCACACCCGCCGACACGGTGCGGGCGCTCATCGCTGCCAGCGAGGAGTACTTTGCCCGGCACGCCTCGGCCCGCGAGGACTTCGTCGTCGGATTGTATGAGGATCTACTCGAACGCGCGCCCGGCGAGGAAGAGGTGGCATTCTGGCGCACCACGCTCGAACAGGGCGCCACCCGCGACGCCGTCGCCCAGGGCTTTCTGGCGAGTGCCGAGTTCCGAGCCTTGTTGATCCAAGAGTGGTATCGCGATTACTTGTATCGCGAGGCGGACGAGGCAGGGCTCGATCACTGGCTCGACGTGATGACAACCGGCCAGGCCCAGCGCCAGGTGCAACTCGAGCTCTTGGCCAGCCAGGAATACCAGAGCGAAGAGCGGCTGGCCCGGGGCCGCCTGCCGCGCGTGATCGGTCCTTTCGAACCAGATTAAGCGTAATCCTGCGAGGTGGGCTTGATCACCAGCTCGGGTACGTGCGCCCGCGGCGGCAGGCAGGCCACCATCAGCACGGCGGCGGCCACGTCGTCGGGCTTGAGGATCCGGGCCCGGTGCTCGGCGCTGACCGGCTCCGGGCGACGCTCCAAAATGGGCGTGTCGACCTCGCCGGGATAGATGTTGGTGACGCGGATGCCGTGCGCGCTTTCCTCGCGCGCCGCCGTGATGCTCAGGGCCGTCATGGCAAACTTCGAGGCGGTGTAGCCGACGCCGCCCAGCAGGCTCGACCGCTTGCCGGCGATCGACGAGATGTTCACGATCAGGCCGTCCTTGCGGGCGCGCATTTCGGGCAGCACCGCCCGCATGCAGTAGAAGGCGCCGCTGGCATTCACGTCGAGCATGTACTGCCAGTCCTCGATCGACAGCTCGGCCATGGTGCGCTTGACCACGTTCACGCCGGCGCTGTTGACCAGGATGTCGAGCGGCCCCAGCTCGCGGCGCGCCCAGCTCACCAGGTTGTCGACGCTCTGCGGGTCTGCCACGTCGGCCGCGTGCACCAGCAGCCTTGAGCCGCTGGCGGAGCCGGCCACCGCGGAGCGGAGTGCGTCTTCTCGCCGGCCGGCGATCGCCACGCGGCAGCCTTCGGCCGCCAGGGCCAGCGCGATTCCCAGTCCGATGCCGCTGCCGCCCCCCGTGACCAGCGCGGTCTTGCCTTCGAGTTTCATCAAATCAGATCCTTGCCTGCTGGAAAGCTGATGGCCCGCTCACGTCGAGCCGGCATGCGCCAATCGCCCGATCGGCCCTGCCTTTGTACACCCGCCGCGCGTGGGAACAAAGGCCCAGGGATGTGCCAAACGCCGCTAGCCGGCGTTGCCCCGCCATGGCGGGTTCGTTGACACCCTTTTGCCACAGGGCTTAAAATCCCCTGCTCAACACGAAATTCTTTGGAATGCAGCATTGGCGGAGGGGAATTGATGAGCAAGAGCAAGAGCGGTCAGATCGACACGGTGATGCAGGAGGCACGGTTGTTTCCCCCGCCCGCCGAGTTTGCCGCCAAAGCGCGGATCGGCTCGATCGACGAGTACGAGAAGCTTTGGAAGCGGGCGGACGACGACGTGGAAGGCTTTTGGGGGGAGCTGGCGGCCGAGCTGCACTGGTTCAAGCCCTACGACAAAGTGCTCGAGTGGAACGAGCCGTTCGCCCAATGGTTCGTGGGCGGCAAGACCAACGTCGCCTACAACTGCCTGGATTTGCACCTGGGGACGCCGCGGCAAAACAAGGCGGCGCTGATCTGGGAAGGCGAGCCGGGCGACGAGCGGGTGCTGACGTACCAGACGCTGGCCCGCGAAGTCTCGCGGTTTGCCAACGTGCTCAAGGGCCTGGGGGTCAAGCCGGGCGACGTGGTCTCGATCTACATGCCGATGGTGCCCGAACTGGTCATTGCCATGCTGGCCTGCGCGCGGGTGGGGGCGGTGCACTCGGTGATTTTCGCCGGCTTCTCGAGCGAGGCCATCGCCGACCGCAACAACGACGCCAAGGCCCGTTTTCAGATCACGGCCGACGCGGGTTGGCGGCGCGGCACGCAACTGCCGCTCAAGGCCAACGTCGACGCGGCCCTGGAGAAATCGCCGACCGTGGAGAAGTGCATTGTGCTACGGCGGATGGGCAACGAGGTCCACATGCGGCCCGGCCGCGACCTGTGGTGGGACGATTTGATGCGCGAGGCCTCCGCCGATTGCCCGGCCGAGCCGATGGACAGCGAGGCGCCGCTGTTCATTCTCTACACCAGCGGCTCGACCGGCAAACCGAAGGGGATCAAGCACACCACCGCCGGCTACAACCTGTTCACCAAGAAGACGACCGAGTGGGTCTTCGACCTCCGCGACGAAGACGTGTTCTGGTGTACGGCCGATTGCGGCTGGGTGACCGGCCACAGCTACATCGTCTATGGTCCGCTGGCCGCGGGCGCCACGGTGCTGATGTACGAGGGCGCTCCGAACTGGCCGACGGAATCGCGTTTCTGGGAGCTGATCGAGAAATACCGTGTGACAATTTTTTACACGGCGCCCACGGCGATCCGGGCCTTCGTCAAGTGGGGCGACCGCTGGGTCGACGGGCACGATTTGTCGAGCTTGCGGTTGCTGGGAACGGTGGGCGAGGGGATCAACCCGGAGGCCTGGATGTGGTACCACCGCAAGATCGGCCGCGAGCGCTGCCCGATCGTCGATACCTGGTGGCAGACCGAGACGGGCGGCATCATGATGAGCCCTTTGCCC
>JBBDNX010000244.1:0-5558 GCA_040877345.1 Pirellulales bacterium | reverse complement strand
CCGGCCCTGGCGGCGCCGGCCCAACTGGCCGTCGACTTCTGCGTGGCGGCCCAGGATCCGGAGCTGGGAGGCTGGCGTTACACGCCGCGCCAGCAGAGCGACGTGTCGGTGACCGGCTGGGTGGTGATGGCCCTGCAAAGCGCGCGGATGGCGGGACTCAACGTGCCCAGCACCACGCTGGATCGGGTCAGCGAGTTTCTGGACAAGGTGACCGACGATGGCAGTCGCTACGGTTACATGCTCGGCAACCTGCCGACATTGCCGATGACCGCCGAAGCGCTCTTGTGCCGCCAGTACCTGGGCTGGAAGCGCGACGACCAGCGGATGCTGGTTGGGGCCGACTACCTGCTCGACAACCTGCCTCGCTGGGAGGACCGCGACGTCTACTACTGGTACTACGGGACGCAGGTGATGCACCACCTGGAAGGGGACCAGTGGAAACGGTGGAACGGCGCCATGCGCGACATGCTGATCGAGCACCAGGAGAAATCAGGCCGCGAGAAAGGAAGCTGGGATCCGCTGGGCAAGAGTCCCGACATCTGGGCGGAACGCGGCCAAGGCGGCCGGCTCTACACCACCTGCCTGTCGCTTTACATGCTCGAGGTCTATTACCGGCACCTGCCGATCTATTCGAACCTGCACGAGTTCATGACCCGCTAAGTAGCAGGCACACTCCGTGTGCCGTCGCCGCTGGCAAGCAGCAGTATCCTTCACGGGCAGAAGCCATTCCGGTAGCTGAAGTCGCCAGACTTCGGGCCTGAATAGTGCTCTCGCTTTCCACCGTCCCCTAGAACTCGCGCGGACCGCCGGGCAGTGGCTCGTCTAGTTGTGGGGCCGGCGGCGCGACGTCGTCGAACTGGCCAAGATCGTCCAACTGTTCCTGCAGGTTCCGCGAGCGCCGATCGACGGCTTCGACGGCGGCCTCGAGCTGGCGCACGCCGTCCAGCCGCCTTCCCAGGTGCAGATAGTGATAGGCCAACAGCAGCCTGCCTTCGGGCCGGGAAGGGTCCTCTCGCACAAACCGCTCCAGGGCCCTTAAGTGGTTGGCATACCGGTCGGCCGAGGGAAAGAACTCTTCGCGCCGCACGATATAAAAGCCCCAATCGCTCTTGGGCACGATCGACAGCGCATGCTCCAGCGACGAGGCCGCCTCCAGGTACTCCCCTCGAGCGAACAGCACCTGGGCCCGCAGCAGCTCGGCGAACCCGTGATCGGGTTCGATCTCGAGCAGGCGATCGAGCTGGTCGAGGGCCGATTCATACCGGCCCGCGCGGAATGCGCCGGTCGCTTGCGAAAGAAGTTCTTCGGTCCCTGGCTCGGCCGCGGCGGCATCGGCAGGCGGACCGGATGGGAACCAATCAGGCCCGCTGGACCAGGCCGGCACCTGACCCTCGCCATACACAGCCCGGTAGAGGTAGCCGTTGGGAGAAGTGCGGATGATCTCGTGGCCCAGCGGCTGCGGGACGGCCAAAGGATCGGGCGGGTAGCCGAAGACCCATTCGTACTCCCAGGCCTCCCAGGCAGACACGGGCCCAGCGGGAACCGCGATGTGGAAAGGCACCCAGGGTTCAAGCGGCGCTTGCGCCCAGGCCCCGCGGCCAGGGACGGCTGCCGACGCCAGCAGAATCAACAGGCTGAAACGTTTCATGACCACCGGCGACCCATCGAGACGCGGCACGGGTCAAAGGGAAACCGGCAGGGGGCGAGCCCCTGCCGGTTTCACGAAACAGCAAATCCATGCGGCTGCGAGACGCGTCTGGCCCAAGGCCAAAACCTTCGGGCGAGACAGCAGCCCGTCGGCTGCTCGTCAGACGAGCCACCTCTGGAAACTACTACACATATAGAATCACCTCCTTCCTCTAGGGCCAACCCTCGGACCACCACTCCAGGCGCGGGGTCGTCTGGGCACCTAGTCCGGCCGGAGCCACGTTAGCCCCGACACGCGCAACACCGAAATGGTATGCCTGACAGCGTCCGCAGGTCAAGCCGACCGGCCAGCCGCACACCCGGAAAACCCAAAAAACGCCCGGGCAGCCTGCTTGCACCATAACGCCGGCACCCATTCAAAAGACACCCCGCAAATCGACCGGTTCGGACTATTCTCCCGCGGATGCGGCGCCGCCGGGCGGCTCCTCGATGCGGTAGAGATGCTTTTCGGTCCGCACCAGCAGCGCGTTGCCGGCCACGGCGGGCGAGGCCAGGATGCGGCCATCGAGCCGATTCTTGGCCAGCTCGGTCGGCTCGGTGCCAGGCTCCAGGACGGTGCTGGCCCCTTCCTCGCTGAAGAAATAGATCCGGCCGGCCGCATGCAGCGGCGACGCCGTATAGTTGCCCCCCAGCCGGGTCTGCCAGAGCAGGCGGCCATCCTCGGCAGCCAGGCAACTGGCCACGCCGCCGTCGGAGGTCATGTAGATGCGGCCGGCGACCCAAAGAGGCGAAGAGTTGGCGGGCACCTGCCTGCTGGTGCGCCAGGCGACGTGCGTCGAGGTGACGTCGCCGCGGCCATGGGGGTGGATCGCCCATAGCTCGGGCTTCATGTAGCCGGTGCAGACGAACACCAGGCCGCCGCCGTAAACGGGCCGCGGCACGTTGGAGAAACCCGGATAGTCGACCGACCAAAGCTCGCGGCCCGTGGCCGGGTCGTAAGAAAAGACGCGTCCCGCGCCGGGACTGACGAGCTGGTCCTTGCCGTCGATGCTGACCACCAGCGGCGTGGAGTAGGCTTTGCGGAAATCGGGGTTGTCGCTCATCTTCCCCGAGCGGTTGGTTTTCCAGGCGATCCGGCCGGACCGTTTGTCGAGAGCCGCCACGTACTGCACGTCCATGCCGTCGCAATGGATCACCAGCAGCTTGCCCCACGAGACCGGCGAGCTGCCCGGTCCTTCCTTGTGGTCCAGTTCGAGCTCGTTGTTGGTCCAGAGCACCTTGCCGCTGCGCGTGTCGAGGCAGGCAGTGCCCAGCGTGCCGAAGTGGGCGTAGAGGCGGCCCGACTCGAGCACGGGCGTGGGCGAGGCGTAGCTGTTCTTGTCGTTGATCGCGGGCGGGTTGTCGGGACGAAAGACCTCGACGTCGTGCACCACGCTGCCGGTGGACAGGTCGAGGCACATCGCGCGCAGCGACGTGCCGCCCTCAAGCGCCGTTGTAAGCCAAATCTGCCGCCCCTCGACGACGGGCGACGACCAGCCGCGGCCCGGCAGGGCAACTTTCCAGGTGATGTTGCTGGTCTCGCTCCAGGTGAGCGGCAGGCGGTCGGCGGCGGCGTGCCCCTGGCCGCCGGGGCCTCGGAACTGGGGCCAGGCGTCGGCCGCCGCCACGATGCGCGCCAGGCCCAGCAGGGCGCAGATTGTCAGAAAACCATGTCGCAACGGAGTGCTCCTTCGTTCCTGGTTGATGGGCCAAGTTGGGGGACGTTGGAACCCCCTCGTTTTCGGTTCCTCGAACGTGCAACCGGATGGCGAAACAGTTGTCGCTAGCGTACACGGCGGAAACGGGGTTGCAAGAAAGGCTGTGGAGATCTCCAAAGCTTCGAGCGATGTCAAAGCGAGCTTGACCCGCCTGGCGGATTGGCCTAGTTTCTTTGCCCTTTCCGTGGCAGCGGACGCTCTTTCGGTGGCCGGAGGGCAAGCCGCGGCGGAGGTTGGACTTACGGTTCAGTTCGGTTCGAGTTCCCATTGGCCACTCGGGGCAAGCAGATGTCAATTCGCGTAAAATGCGGTGGCGGACATGTCTTGAAGGTCGGCCGGCGACTGGCCGGTCAGACCGTGCAATGCCCGAAATGCCAGGCCGAGGTGTCCGTGCCTGGCGAGGCCTGCCTTTCGGAGCAGGCGGTCCTGGAGTTCTTGGGGCCCCCGCCCGCTAGTGCCGGCGGCGCGGCGGCAGCCACCACGGGTACATCCGACGAGGAGCGTCCGGGCGTGCTGAACCTTGCGGGGCTGACGCGCGAGATGAAGCTGTGTCCCAAGTGCAAGCGGGAGGTGCGGGCCTGCTACGACCTGTGCCCCCACTGCAAGACCTACTTCACCGACCTGGCCGAGATCCGCCGCCGCCTGGCCAGCGCCTAGGAAAAAAGGGGATGGGTCGGGGGATAAGTGGGGATAAGTCCAATTACTACGCGTTATTGGACTCGCCCCTTTTTTTTCAATGGATGCTTATTGTTCAGTCGCCAAGCGACGGCAGCCAATGGAGGGCCAACCAGACACTTGCCTGGTCGGGATCGGTCCACTCGACTCGATGTCGGAGATGAGCGGGGATCAGAACGTAGTCGCCGGGCCGCAGTTGGCGAATCGCTGGCTCGCCCTCGAACTGCAAGCCGGCCGAGCCGGCAACGAGCATGACCCACTCGTCGCTATCTCAGCCGCCAGGTGCCCTCGGCCAGCGATGCAGTTGGCAGATCGATCAAGACGAGAGTGGTCCAAAGTGCGCCGTTATGGAACCAGCCGTCGTTGGTATGGCTGCGTGGCGCCTTCCAGGCACTATTCTGCGGCACCGCCAAGCTGTTCGGTCACGGCCCGGACAATGCTGCTCGGCCGCGGATACCAGAGCCGACTCGCGTCGTACAGGTCTCGGCCGTCGGCCTCCACGCGGATTTCGCCGGGGCCGCCTGCCACGGTCTCGATAACAAGATCAGGCCGCTCGCGCTTCAGTCTTGCCGCCACACGGGAGGCGATCGAGCGTTTGACGAGTCAGATCCGACAATGGTGAATCGTTACTTTTGGCATCGTTCCTCCAGTCGCCCTTGCCGGGGGGTGCTAGCACCGCTATGCTAGCACTCCACGAGAACGCCAACCATCTTACCGCAAGGAGGCACCTGATGCTGGTCCTATCCAGGAAGCTCGATGAACAGATCCAGATCGGCGACGATATCGTCATTACCGTCGTGCGAATCTCGGCCGCGGCAGTGCGGATCGGAATCGACGCCCCGCCCAACATGAGCGTCCTCCGGGGCGAATTGCTGAAACCGTGCGACGGCGACGAGCCGGCCCGCAACCTGGACTTGGTACGTACCTAGATCGTACTGGGATCTTGCTACTGGGATCTTGCTACTGGGATCTTGGTACTGGGGACTCGGCAGCGACCCCGAAAGCAAAGTACCAAGACCAAAGCACCAAAGACCTACTTGGGCGACCGCGCCACGATCGCCCCCTCGCGCAAGTCGATTTCCTGCGGGCCACCGGGGCCTTCGAACGTGCCCCGCTCGCTGTAATACCGCTTGAGCCGGGCCACTTTCTTCCCGGCCAGGGCACGGCCGGCGGCATCGCCTGCCGGCGGAAGGCCCCACACGATCCGCGTGCCACCCTTGGCCGTGATCTCGTACTCTGGAAACGTCTCGCGGGATGAATCGCCGGCGACCGGCATAATCCGGGACAGGCCCAGCTCCTGCCAGACGTCGATCAAGGCCGCGGTGATCCGGGCCGCGCCAACCACGCGCGGATCCTGCCAAGGGGTGCCGACCGGACCCTCGGTCGTGGGCTGAATGCCGGAGAGGCGCGGATAACCGCGGGCTTCCAGCGGAGAAAAGTCGGCGCTGGGCAAGAGCACCCCTTCGATGTCGACCGGGT
>JBBDNX010000243.1:0-5558 GCA_040877345.1 Pirellulales bacterium | reverse complement strand
ATTGGATGTCGTAGCGTGTCAGGTCGCCGCCGGCGATCCAGAGCTGGCCGCCGCGCAGCAGCGGAAAGCGGATCCGCGGAGAGATCTCCTCGGCTGGCTTTTCCGTCGACTTGGTCAGCGGCGATCCCTGCCCCGGAGCGGAAATCTCGAACGAGTACAGTGCTCCCCGGTTCGTTGCCACCACCAGCGTGCGGTCCGCCGCCACCAGCGGAGCGAACACGTGGCCGGACAACGGAATGTCGGCCTGCACCTGCCGTAGCGACAGCCCGTTCTCGTCCGAGAGCAGCACCCGCAGCACCGAGTCGGTGGCGCCGCGGTTCTCGGCCATAATCAAGTATCGGCTCACGACCAGCGGCGGCACTCGGATGGCCTCCGGCTCGTGCCCCAGGTAGAGCACCTCATGGCACTGGCCGCCGTCCATCGAGAGCACGTACAGGTTGGCGTTCTCGCCCAGTTGATAGAGAAACTGCTCGCGGGCATCAAACGCCGGCCCCACCCGCAGTCCCTGCGGAATCTGCACGAAGCCGGGCGAATCCCCCGTGTCGAGCTCGATCGTGATCAAACGGCCGGCGCGGGTGGCGATGAACACCCGGTCGCGCAGCACCACCGGATGGGCGTCGAACGCTTCGCCAATCGGGTGGCGCCAGCGAGGTTCACCCGTCCGGGCGTCGACGCGCAGCACCTCGTGCCGGGCCGCGTCCACGACCAGCGCGTCGCTGAGCGGATCGGCCGAGATGCCGCGAGGCACGAAATCGGTATCGAAGCCCACGAACCGCCGCCACAGCAGCCGTCCGGTTGAGGCGTCCAGTCCCCAGGCCGAGCCGCCCCCCAGGGCATAGACCACTTGCCCGGCCACGCCGGGCGCCGAGCCGGGCGTGCCGGCGGCCAGCGGCGCCTCCGACTCGATGGTACTCTCCAGGGCCCCCTGCTCGGCCGCCCGCCGGTCCGACTTGTAACTGACTCCGCCCAGTTGGGCCTGGGAGACGGCGGCCACTGCCGCATGCAGGCGCTCGCTGCTGGCCAGTTCGGGATACGCTTTCAGGAGCTGCCGCCGGAGGTCGTAGGCGGCCTGGGTGTTGCCCCGCTCGACCGCCTGCTTGATGCCGGCAATCGCTTCCTGGAGGGAGGCGTCGCGGTTCAGCAGCCGCGTCGTCATGGCCAGCGAGGCCGTGACGTCCGTCATCCTCTGCGTCGGGTGCATCGAGCGGGGCACGTACTTGTCGATCATGGCCAGCGCCTCGCGCGATTGCTCGATGAGCCCGGCATCGCCCTGTTCGGCCGCCTGTTTGGCCAGTCCCTCGGCAATCGTGGGCAACAGGGCTGCCAGCTCCAAGCGGGCCTCGGGGAACTCCTTCTCGGTCGAGATTTCCAAGACGATCTTCTTGGCGCTGTCGAGCGTCTTGGGCCAGTTGGTCGCGTTCTCGACCGCCTGGCGCATCAGCGCCATGCCACGGTGCACCCGCGCCAGGCTCACGCCCACGTGCGACTCATGCCGTTGGAGGTAGTGGTTGAACTTGTTGATGGCCTGCACATACGAGCCGGCCTTGTAGTCGGCCTCCGCCGCCGCCAGGGCCTGGTCTCCCGTTTCGCGATTCAGCCGCCAGACGAGAAAAGCCCCCAGGATCAGCAACACCAGCAAGGAGCCGCCGCCGATGAGCAGCAGCGGAGAATCCCAGACGCTGCGGTCGGCCGGAGGCGGCCGCCTCGCGTCGCCTTCGTCGGCCAGCACGGCGTCGTACAAGGCCCCTTCGCCAAACAGCTCGTCGAGCCGCGGGGCCGCGGCCGGCTTGGCGGCGGGAGCACGCGAGGGTTGAGGCGCGGAGTGCGGAGGTGTGGCCGGCCGGGGAGTGCCCAGCCAGCGCGCGCCTCCGCTGGGCTGGACGAGCCGCTCGGTGGGGGCGGCCCGAGGCGCCGGCGGCGGCGAGGAGAATATCTCCAAATCCTCGTCCGACGGCGCGGGCTTCGGCCTGGGCCGGGCCCCGCCCCGTTCGTCGTCCAGGGGCAGCAGTTCCAGCTCGTCGTCATCGTCGAGCGGCGCGATCCGGGTGTCGGCCTGGCTGGGCGGCTGCTGCTGGAGCAGGCGCTGGCCCTGCGCCAAGGTGATGTGTTCCTTGGCCACCAGCCACTTGACGGCGGTGCGCACGTCGGGCTCGTGCTTCGACTTTTCCAGCCGCTGCTTGAGTTCCGACAGCACGTCGGACGAAACGAGGTTGCTGCCCTCGATGACCGCCAGAACGCTTTCGATCGTTGCCATGAATCAAGTGCTTCGATGCTGGGGTTGACAGCTTGCGGATCTTGCCACGGCGGCCGGCGTGCACGTCACAGTTCGTCGTCGGCGTTGGCCAGGCGCACTTCTTCCATGCCGGCCACGGTGCCGGCGTCCAGGGCCATCACAACTTTCTCGTGCCGCGCGTCGCCGCTGGCCATGACCAGCAGCTTGCTGGGCCCCGGCGACGTGCTGCCGGGGCTGCCTTGGCGGGCTTCGCGGAGCCGCGACAGCAATTCCTGCTCGCTGGGCGCTTCGGAGCCGTTGACCCATACCGTGTTGTCCTTGTCGATCTGCACGATCACGTAGTCGTCGTCCTGCTCGATCTCGTTGAGCGTGCGGCTTTGCGCGGCGCCCTCGGTGACGTCCGGAGCAGGTATCTCCAGCGACTTTTGCAGGGCAAAGGCGGCCGTGACCATGAAAAAAATCAAAAGCAGAAACACGACGTCGACCATCGGCGTCATGTCGAGCCCGTCGTCCTCGATCTGCTTCTTTCGCAGCGAGATCTGGTCGCCGCCGGCATCGGCCGGCACGGCCGCCATCGATGCCACGCTGCTCACGCCCGGCCCCGGCGCGGCGGCCGCTACGGGCGCCGGAACCACCTGCACCGCCTGGCAGCCGCTGCAACGCACCAGCTTGCCGGCGTATTCGTCCGGAGCCTTGAGGGGCTTGTTGCACTGCGGGCAGATAAAGCGAATCGGCATCGTCTAGTCCACTTCCATCACGGCCAGGTTCAACTGCATGCCCTGCACCGAGCCGGTCGCCGCCGCCACGCGCGCCACGTCGCGGTGCAGCACGCCTTTCTCGGCCTTGATCAGGACCGCGTCCTTCCCTTCGGCAAAGGCTTCCTCGGTCGCCTCGCGCAAGCGGGCCTCCTGCTGCGCCGGATCGCCTTCCAGCGGCTGGCCGACTTTGCCGTCGGCCAGGTAGATCAAGGCCGGGCCGGCGCCGCCGCTATCGGCCAACGAGATAATCAGCGACGTTTGCACGCGGACCCCCACACCGGTCCGCGCCGGGGCCAGCTCCAGCGCCGTCTGGGCATCGGGCGTCGACGTGACCGTGAAGAAAATCAACAGGAGGAACACGCAGTCGATCATGGGCGTGATGTCCATTTCGGTATCCGCCTGGAGCCTCTTGCGAGGGATCAAGGACCATCCCGCGTCGTGCGCGGCCGGTGGCTGTGCGCTTGCCGTTGCCATGGACTAACGGACCCCCTCGGCAGCCGGCTCCAGGGCCATCTTGAACGTCTCCATGAAACGGTTGATCCCGTCGGTGGCCAGGTCTTCCATCTTGCGCATGCGGATCTGCACGCTGGCCACGCACAAGCTGAGTGGAATGGCGATGGACAGGCCCACAAAGGTGGTCATCAGGGCCAGCGAAATGTCGCCCGCCAGGTGCGTGGCATCGACCTTTTGCTGGCCGGCCAGCTTGCCGAAGGCGGCCATCATGCCCAGCACCGTGCCCAGCAATCCGAGCATGGGAGCGCTCTTGATCACCGTGAAGACCCACGTCAGGCGGTACTCCAGGTCCGAGAGCACGTCGCGCTGGAAGCGGTCCGACAGCAGTTGGCGCACCTTGGCGAAGCCCAGGTCGCGGTTGGCCATGGCCAGCAGCATCAACTGCGGCACGATCCGCCGGTCGCCTTCGCACAGCTCGGAGGCGGCGTCGAAGTCGCCCATGGCCAGGTTGTCTTCCACCTGCGAAACGAACTCGTTCTGGGCCTCTTCACTGCGAAAGCGAATCTGCGCCAGCCGCCGCCAGACCACAATAATGCAGAAGGCGCCCCACAGCGCGTCGAACGCCTGAAGCACATAAATACTGTTGCCGGCAAATTGGGCGAGTCCCGACAAGTCGCTCATACGGTTGGTCTCTTTACGTTGGTCTCTTTACAAGTAAGTCTGGTCGATCACGTAGAATTCAAAGCCATTGGCCGCCGGGCGAACGCCGAAACGTGTCTTGCGAATCTCCGAGGCGTTGCGGCCTCGGAAGCTCCGCTCCAACTGCAACAGCATCTGCTCGACGTGGTCCGGGTAGAACTGCAGGATCACTTTGCCCCCGGCGGCAACCCCGGCCCGCGTCAACAGCTCGCGGTCGGCCTCTTTCAGCTCGCCTTGCCGCCACGACATGTACAGCCGCCGCTCCTCGGTGCGCGGGCCGCTGCGCCGGTCCGGCGCCGGCTTGGCCACGTTGTAGGCGTACAGCACCTCGTTGGCCCCGCCCAGAACCCCCAATTCGATGCCGAAGTGCTGCAGGATCTGCGCATAACCTTCCAACGTGGTCCCCTGGTCGAAGTGCACTTCCCAACGCATGTGCGGAGGAACACCCGGAGGACCGTCCCCGGCTCCATACCCCGGCTGGTCCCCCGTTCCCGTTTGCCGGCCCCCGCCCTGGTACTCCTCTAACTGTTCCGTCAGGGCCGGATCGTCCAGGTCGGCCTTCCGCGTGGCCACGGCATCGATCACGGCCGCCAACGCTTCCTGGAATTGCGGCTCGACCAGGTCGCTCTCCTCGGCGATGTCCTGGGGCGAGGGCGAGTCCAACTGCATGCTCTCCCCCACGACTCCGCTCTCCATGCCGCCGCTCACCTGTTCCAGCCGTACCGGAACCGCCTTGAACGGAGGAAAAAACATCTTGATGCTCAGCCAGGCGATCAGAAGACAGAACACCACCACGCCGATCAGGATCAGCAAGGCCAACAGCATGCTGGCCACGTTCTCGTAGGCCGACACCTTGAGCGGCAAGGGACTTGCCGCCCGCGGCCTGCCACTGGGTGATCCGGCTACCGTCGTCACGTGGTCCTACTCTTGCGGGTCTGCCACCGGGCGAATGGACCGATACCAGGATTCCCAATGATCGATGGCGCGAATCCGGTCGGCCTGGTCGGGCTGCCGCGGGGCAGAGCCGCCGATAAACTTTCGGCTGATGAACCTCAGGCCATCGAAGGCGGCCCGAAAGACTTCGGCATCGGGATCGTTCAAGGCCTCGATCAACAAGGGCACTTCGTCCAGGTTGCGGGTGCGTGCCAAGGCGCGCAGCGCCGCTGCCCGCGCCGCGGGCGAGTCGCCGCCGGCCAACTCGCGCAGCCGCTGGGCGTTCTGGCTCAGGATCTCGCGCTGGCCCTCGGCCGTCAGCTCTTCCAGCGCGGCCAGGGCCGACTGGAACTCGGGGCCGTCGGGATCCTTCATCTTCAGCAATGTGTCCTCAGCCGGACCCGAAAGCGGCTTGGCCACCACGCTACCCAAGCGCATCTGAATGCTGTCGCCGGCCCGCCCGCCGCCGCCCCCGGCCCCCC
>JBBDNX010000242.1:0-5571 GCA_040877345.1 Pirellulales bacterium | reverse complement strand
GATGCTGACGCAGGAGGTGAAGAGCCCCAGGGCCGGCCGTTACACGTTCTCGGTTCGGGCCTGCTGCCGGGCGGGTTCGGCGGCACAGTACGCGTCGTTCGTCAAGAATTTCCGCTGCCGGCTGGTGATTCTGGGCTACAGGGACCTGAAAAAAGACCCCCGCCAGGCGAGGCACTTTGCCTCGGCGCCGTTCGAGCCGCCGCTGTGGCAGCCCGGCTCGGATGCCTATCAGACATTCGAAGTCGCCGCCACTCTGCGAAGCCAGGATGGGGGAGCGTTCGAGACCACCATGGGCGTCGGCGTGGCGGTCATCGTCGAAAACGGTTCGTCCAGCGGCTTGGAGCTGGCACCCGACGCGGAAGTTTGGGTGCTGATCGACCGCGCCGACTTAACTTTTGATGCCCGTCCCCGTGACGACACCGTGATGGTATAGTGGCGGCGTGCGTTGCGGTGTCCACCTGCCCCCCTGCCCTTCGTGCCCATGCCACTACGACTCGACCCACAGCGTCTGAAACAACTCGTTACCGCTGTTTTTGCCGCGGCCGGCAGCCAGCCGCCCGAGCCGGAGCGGATCGCTCATTACCTGGTCGAGTCGAACCTGGTGGGCCACGATTCGCACGGGGTGATCCGCGTGGCCAGCTATGTCCAGTGGCTCCGCGAAGGCAAGGTGCTGGCCAACCGCTCGCTGAACGTAGTGCTGGAAAACGAGTGCCTGGCGGTCGTCGATGGCCAGTTCGGCTTTGGCCAGACCGTGGGCGAAGCAGCCGTGCGGCTGGGGATTGCCAAGGCAAGGCGGCAGGGCGTGTCGGTGGTGGCGCTGCGCAACTGCGGGCACCTGGGCCGCATCGGCGACTGGCCCGCGCTGGCCGCCGAGTCGAACCAGGTCTCACTGCACTTCGTGAACACCAGTGGAGCAGGCCTGTTGGTGTCGCCCTTCGGCGGGATCGAGCGGCGGCTGTCGGCCAACCCGATCGCGGCCGGCGTGCCGATGCCGGGGAGCTGGCCGCTGGTGGTCGACATCTCGACCAGTTCGGTGGCCGAGGGGAAGATCCGCGTGGCGCTGAACAAGGGGGTGCCGGTGCCCGATTGCTGCATCATCGACTCCCAGGGAGAGCCGACCAACGACCCGCGCGTCTTCTACGCCAACCCGCCCGGCGCCATCCTGCCGTTCGGCGGCCACAAGGGCTACGGGTTGTGCCTGCTGGCCGACGTGCTGGCCGGAGCGCTGACGGGCAACGGCTGCACGGCGCCGGGCGTGACGCGGCTTTCGAACGGCATGCTCTCGATCTACCTCGACTTGAACTTCTTCGGCGAGGAGAAGTCGATCCTGGACGAGGTGGAACGCTTTGTCCGGTTCGTGAAAAGCTCCAGACCGGCCACGCCGGACGGCGAAATCCTGGTGCCCGGCGAGGTCGAGGAGCTCTCCCGCGCCAGGCGGCTCGAGCAAGGCATCGAGCTGGACGACACCACCTGGAACCAGATCGTCCAGACCTGCAGAACGCTGGACGTACCCGAGCAAGCCGTGGCGGCCTGCATCGGCAAGCAATAAACCGGCCGCCACCGAGCGCGGCCGCCACGGCAGGTAACGATGCCTACCTTTTTCAGCCTGAAGCTGATCGACCTGGCGGCCATCGTCGGCTACTTCGCCGCCGTGATGGCGCTGGGCTTCTGGGTCTCGCGGCGAGTGAAGAACGAGACCGATTTCTTTCTGGGCGGCCGCAAGTTCGGCAAGGGGCTGCTGGTGATGCACTGGCTGTGCACCGGCACGCACAGCGACATGGCCGTGCAGGTGGCCGGCGCCAGTGCCCGCGTGGGATTGGGCGGCATCTGGTACCAGTGGATGTGGCTGTTCTCCACGCCCTTCTACTGGCTGATCGCGCCGGTGACGCGGCGGTTGCGAGTGATCACCACCGGCGACTTCTTCCGCATCCGCTACGGCCGCGGCCTGGAGATGATGTACTCGCTGGTGGCCTTGGCTTACGTGGCCCTGTCGATCGCGCTGTTGCTGCGAGGGGCCGGTGCGGCCATTTCAGGCGCCACCGGAGGCGAGATCCCCACCGAGCAGTCGGTGATCGTGCTGTCGATCCTGTTTTCGACGTACATCATGGCCGGTGGGCTTGTGGCGGCCGCGTACACCGATTTCCTACAGGGCCTGCTGATCATTGTGCTCTCGGTGCTGCTGGTGCCGGCCGGGCTGAGCCTGGTGGGAGGCCTTGCCGGACTGCACCAATCGCTCGACGCCGGGATGTTCGCGATCACGGCGCCGGCGGGTGCGAAAGAGGGCAACGTGGCCTTTGTGATTGCCATGTCGATCTTGGGGCTGGTGGGCATCGTGGCGCAGCCGCACGTGATGAGCGCCACCGGCTCGGGCAAGACCGAGACCGAGGCCAGGGTGGGCATGTGCTACGGCAACTTCATCAAGCGGCTGTTGACGATCGCCTGGGCCTTCACCGGGTTGATCGCCCTGACCCAGTTTCCCGATGTGCTGGCCGACGCGGCCCCCGGCGGTGCGGCCGACGCCAGCGAGACCTTGTTCGGACGTGCCATCCGCGAGTTCCTGCCCGATGGCTGGCGCGGTTTGATGATCGCCTGCCTGATCGCCGGCGTGACCAGCGCCGAAGCGATCATGGTCGTGGCCTCGGCCATCTTCACGCGCAACTTCTACGCTCACCTGGCGCGGGACAAGAGCGGCCGCCATTACCTCTGGGTGGGGCGGCTCGCCTCGGCGGCTATGCTGGCCTTCAGCGTCTGGCTGGCTTTCTATGCCGCAAGCGTGACCGTGCTGTTCGTCACCTCGGTGCAGGTCATCGGGCTGCTTGGGCCGGCCTTCTGGCTGGGGGTGACTTGGCGACGCGCGAACGCGCTCGGCGTTTGGGCCAGTTTTGTTGGGGGCGTCTTGCTGTGGACCCTGATGAGCCTGGACCCGGGAACGCTTGCCCAAGTACCGGTTTTGCGAGACGTGGGCACCTGGCTGATTGGAATCGGCGATGTCAGCGGTCTTCGCGCCTGGCCCGAGCCGGCCCAGATCCTGTTGAGACTCGCGGTCCAGTTTGGGCTCCTGTTCGTGGTGAGCCTGGCGACTCCCGCGCCGCCGGCATCGCGGCTCGATCCGTTCTTTGCCCGGCTGCTCACGCCCGTGGGACGCGAGGACGAAGTCCGCCTCGAAACAGCGGGCGGCACGCTGGCCGAATCGGCGACGCTGGGCATGGAAGGCGTGCTGTTGGATTACCACAAGGCGTGCAAGTTCGCCTACCAGCCGCTGCGGCGGTTGGGCATTGAAATACCGCGGATGACGTGGTTTGATTGCGCCGGCTTCGTGGCCGCCTGGGTGTTGGTGGGCGGCCTGATCGTTTTACTCCTTTGGCTGGCAAGACTGGGTGCATGATGAGCAAGGCGGCAGCATTCGAGAATCGGGTGGCCCTGGTGACGGGGGGCTCGCGCGGAATCGGCCGCGAGTCGGCGTTGCGGCTGGCCCGCGAGGGGGCCGACGTGGCCATCAGCTATGCCACCCGCCGCGAGTCGGCGGACGACGTGGTGGCGGATATCCGCCGGATGGGGCGCCGCGCCACGGCCTGCGCGTGCAACGTGGCCGTGCCCCAGGACGTCGAGCGGCTGGTCGGCCAGACGCGCAGCGAGCTGGGGCCGATCGATCTGCTGGTGCATTGTGGAGCGATCAGCAACATTGCCGAACACACCGAGCTCAGCTACGAATGCTGGCGTGAAACGATCGACGTGAACCTGAACGGCGCGTTTCTGGTGGTGTTCGCCGTCAAGGACGAGATGATCTCTCGCCGCTATGGCCGGATCGTTACCATATCGTCGATCGCCGCCTTGCGGCCGCGCAAGACGCAGATTCACTACTCGGCCGCCAAGGCCGGCGTGATCGCGATGACGCGGTGCTGCGCCGAGGCCTTTGCGCCGCACAACGTGCGGGTCAATTGCGTGGCCCCCGGGCTCACCGAGACCGAGATGGCCCACGTGCTGCCCGAGGAGACCATTCGCAAGGTTGTGGCCGAGACGCCGCTGGGCCGCATCGGCCAGCCCGAAGAGATCGCCGCGGTGATCCGCTTTTTGCTGAGCGACGAATCGAGCTTCATGACCGGCCAGACGGTGGTCGCCTCAGGCGGCCGGGTGATGCTGGGGTGAAGGGGAACCGGGCGGTAGCTGAAGATCGCCAGAATTCAGGCGTCGAGGTGGTGAAGCGGCCAGAACTCTGGCGAGTCCTGCCCAATCGTAAAGTCGAGCTCGGTGGCGGCGGCGGTCGGGTTAAGTCAGCTCAGACGTGCGGCCGGAAATACGCCGTCGGCAATATCGGAGGCGGCGCTGAGGGACAACCTGGCCTTCGCCTGCATCAGAGACAGGAAGTTCCCAACACGGGCATACCTCTCCATTTCCAATCGTTCGAGATCAGTGAGCGTGCCGGCGTTGTTCTTTTCCAACAGAGCGTGCATCCGCTGTACCTGCTTATCAGAGAACTGCAGGTCCAACAGGGAGCGGGCTACGTCAGGCGTCAACGTTGGACGCTCAGGCGCGATAACGGCAGCGAGAATGTCGGCCTCGGTAACTGTGGTTGTTTCCATGCTGTGAGTATACCAGACGCTGGATGCCGTCACACGGTCGCCTTTCCCACCTTTGTAGTAGCCACCCAGAGGCCCCGCACCTTTGAGCGGACAAACCCTCGGTCCGCGCGCTCAGTTGCTGTTCAGGGCAGTGCCATCGTGGTCGGTTGCGGACCAATCGTCGGCCGTCTGCTCCGGTCGGGCAATCCGCGCCTGAATTCCCCGGCCGCGCTCCAATGGGCCAGCGCAAGCAAGTCGCCCGGTATGCCGTTTGCTCCGCTACGGCGGCACTTCAGCGCGGTTGATCAGACAGACCGCGGAAATCGGCCCCCGCCAGGGTGTTTTTTTTTGAGCCGCTTGCCGGCAAGTCGGAGGAGTGCCATGTCCGCCCTGCAGAGTCGCCCAATGATCGTCGTTGCCGCCTCGCTGGTGTTTGGCGGCCTGTTGGCCGTCGCCTACTCGCAGCAGAACGAATCGCAGCGCCGTGAAAGGCGCGAACAGCGAGAAACGCGGCAGCAGCGTGAGCAGGGCCGCCGCGGGCCGGCTCGCCAGCGCGATCGCGGCGCGCCCCGCGAAGCGGGCGAGGCGGAGCGGCAACGGCCGGTGGACGCGATCCAGGAAGCGCAGGTGCCGCGCGCGCCGGCGGTCAAGCGGCCCGAGCAGGAAAAGACGGAGCACGACCGGTCGGACCGCTTTGCCGCGTCGAATGCCCCCAACAGCTCGTCCGCCTTGGAAGAGCAGCCCGAGAAAGGGCAGATCTTGGGGTTCGATTTCTTCCGCGATCCGCTCAACGCCAAGCATCCGCTCCAGACCTTTGAGGAAATCATGCAGGCCGACGTGGAGGCGAAGGCCCCGGTCATGGAAGCGCAGCGGCAACTGCTCGAACGGCGGTACAACCTGGAGCCGCGGCTGGATCCGGAAGTGACGATGTCGCGAGGCAAGCCGATCCCAGTCGGTCCCACGGCCCGCCTGCGAGAAGGGCTCGACTGGGACCAACTGGCGGAGATGAAGC
>JBBDNX010000241.1:0-5572 GCA_040877345.1 Pirellulales bacterium | reverse complement strand
TGGTCGACCGTCGCGCCCAGGCACGCTCCGTAAATGGCGGCCGAAGCAATCGCCCCGTGGACGACGTGATCGATCTTGTGTTCCTTGAGCGAGAACACTTCCGCCAGCCGCCCGCGGATCTCGTCCACCAGCAGCATGGCCCGCAGCGTCCGCTCGCCGTCGAGGCCTTGCCATTGGGCGGCAGCCACCGCCACGGGATAAAAGTCGTTGTGGCCGAACTCACCAGCCACGTCGCCTCGCGCAGGGTTGTAGCCGAAGTTCGTTCCGTTGGCATCCCATTCGCGCACGGCCGAGCAGTTGGCCAGCACGGCTTTCTCCGGTTGCACCGGCACGTTGGAACCGAAGCAGAAGGCTCCGCGGGCGCCAGGCACAGACGTGTATTCGAGTGCCTCGCGCCTGAGCACGTTCGGCGCGTTGGCCCCGCACGCCAGTGCCGACACGGCGCAGGCCACGCTGTCGAGATGAAACCGTTCGACCATTCGGTACACGCTCGGATCCGGCTGGCCGTGCCTTCCCGCCATGAAATCGAGGGCATATTGGGCCAGGCCTCTCGCCTGGTTGCCCGTGCGCGGCAAAAGCACGTGGTCTTGAGCCATCGATCGCTATTCCAAGATGAAAAATCGCAGTGCCAAAAACCGTTCCCTTCCCGCGGCCATGCCGCCATCATAGCCCCTGGATGGACCCTCACGAACAGGTTACGATGGGTATCAAGGCTTTACAGGTGCTTGCCCATGCAGCTTGAACAGCTCGGCCCTTACCGGATTGAGCGAAAGGTGGGTCGGGGCGGCATGGGCACGGTCTTCGCCGCCACCGAGCTGGAAACCGGCGAACCGGCGGCCATCAAGGTGCTGTCGGCCGCACTGGCCCACGAGGAAGGCTTCCGCGATCGTTTTGCAGCGGAAATCGAGAGTCTCCGCAAGCTCAGGCACACCAACATCGTCCGCCTCTTGGGCTTCGGCGAGCAGGACGGCTACCTGTTCTATGCCATGGAGCTGGTCGAGGGCGACAGCCTCGAAGATCAGCTTCAGGCCGGCCGCTCGTTCGGTTGGACCGAGGTGGTCCAGTTGGCCTTGCAGGTCTGCCGGGCACTGAAGCACGCTCACGACCGGGGTGTGATCCACCGCGACATCAAGCCGGCCAACCTGCTTCTGGACAGCGACGGCACGCTGAAGCTCTCCGATTTCGGCATCGCCAAGTTGTTCGGCAACACCGGTCTCACGGCCGACGGCGGCGTGCTTGGAACGGCGGAGTATATGGCTCCGGAGCAGGCCGACGGCCGGCCGGTCAACCACCGTTGCGACTTGTACAGTCTGGGCGGCGTGATGTACGCCTTGTTGGCCGGCCGTCCTCCGTTCAAAGCCGCCAACCTGATGGAAATGCTGCAACTGCAGCGGTTTGCCGAACCAGAAAGCGTGCGCCGCTACGCGCCCGACGTGCCGGCGGAATTGGAGACCATCGTCAGCACGCTGCTCGAAAAAGAGCCCGATCGCCGCATCCCCACGGCCATGGTGCTGGCCCGACGGCTGGAGGCGCTGGTGCCGCCGTCGCCGCCGGCCGCCGAGGCGCCGCCCGCCGACGCCGACGCGGATGATGCCGATTTTATCGTCACCGCGCCGACGGCCGCGGCTGCGGATATTGCCCCAGCGCTCAGCGATCTTTCCCGCGGCGAGTATCGAGTGGCCGAAGCGGCGGGGGGCGGCGGCCTGCAAGCGCACAAGGCGCTGCGCAGCGAATTGAACCTGACGGCGGAAATGGCCGCGCTGCCTGTCTCGGCGGAATCGGCGGAGACGCGTGCCGGCCCTTCCGGCGAATCGACGGCGCCTGTCCCGCCCGCCACACGGTTCACCGTCGTCCGCGAGACCGACCGCGGCGAGCTCGAGCCGGGTGAGTCGGAGCAGGCCGTCTGGATCTCGCCGCAAACGTACGTGCTGGCCGCCAGCCTGATCGCATTCGGGCTGGTGACGTGGTACTTCCTGCAGCCTGCCTCGCTGGACCGGCTGTACCAGCGGGTGGAGTCCAAGGCCGCCGAGGAACGGCTGGCCGACGCCGAGCCCGATATCCAGGCCTTCCTCAGCCGCTGCGGGCCGGCCGACCCCCGGGCTCGCAAGCTGGAAAAGTACCGCGAACAGATCGACGTGGACCGGCTGGAGCGTAAGATCAATTTGAGGATCCGTGGCCTGTCGAGGTCGACGCCGCTGACGCCGGTCGAACGGGCCTACGCCGAGGCCTTGGCGCTGGAACGGCAGGACCCGGAGGCGGCCATTGAGAAGATGGAGGCGCTGGTCAGCTTGTACGGGAACGACGTGGACGCCGATACCACGAGCACCCGGCAGTGCCTGGAACTGGCCCGCCGCAAGCTGGTGCAGTTGCGCAACGAAGTCGATCAGTATGCGCCCCAGCATCTCGACGACCTCGAGCGGCAATTAAAGCGCGCCGACCAACTGGCCGACGCCAAGCCCGAGGCGGCACGGGCCATGTGGCAGGCGGTGATCGAGCTCTATGGCGACAAACCATGGGCAAGCGAGGCAGTCCGGCGGGCCGCGGATTCGCTGGCCCGCTTGTCCGATGCGCGTAACCAGTGAGACCAAGATGGATCCTTCCACGCCCCGCCCGCCCGACTCCAACGAACAGGCAGTCGGTGGCGGCTTCCCCATCACGCGGCTGAGGCGGCTGCGCTATGATCCAAGGATTCGCGACCTGGTGCGCGAAACCCGCTTGACCGCCGCGCGGCTGATCCAGCCGTTATTTGTGGTGGCCGGCCGCCATGTGCGGCGCGAGATCGCTTCGATGCCGGGACAGTTCCAGTTGTCGCTCGACTTGCTCGAAGACGAGGCGCGGCGGCTGGCCGATCTGGGCCTGGGAGGGATCATCCTCTTCGGCATCCCCGACCGGAAAGACGCGACCGGACACGACGCCTTGGACGACCAGGGAATCATCCAGCAGGCGGTGCGCGCGGTCCGGCGGGCGGCTCCCAACTTGCTCACGGCCACCGACGTCTGTTTCTGCGAATACACCGACCACGGCCACTGCGGTCTGATCGGCAGCTCCACCGGCCGGCCGGACGTCGACAACGACGCCACGCTTGAGTTGTTGGCCCGCCAGGCGGTGAGCCACGCCCGCGCCGGCTCCGACCTGATCGCTCCCAGCGGCATGATGGACGGCATGGTCGCCGCCATTCGCCGCGCCCTCGACGCCGCTGGGTTCCTGCACCTGCCCATCATGAGCTACGCAGCCAAGTATTCGAGCGCCTTCTACGGCCCGTTCCGCGAGGCCGCCGAAAGCGCCCCGGCCTTTGGCGATCGGCGCAGCTACCAGATGGATCCCGCCGCCGACGCCGGCCAGGCCTTGCGCGAAGTAGCGCTCGACCTGGCGGAAGGCGCCGACATCATCATGGTCAAGCCGGCCCTGGCGTACCTTGACATTATCGCTACGGTCCGCCGGAAGTTTCCGGGCGTCCCGCTGGCGGCCTACAACGTTTCGGGCGAGTACTCCATGGTCAAGGCAGCCGCGCACCACGGTTGGCTCGATGAGCGCGCGGTAGTGCTTGAATCGCTCACCGCCATCCACCGCGCGGGGGCCGGCATCATCCTGACGTACTGGGCCGGGGAGGTGGCGAGTTGGTTGGCATGAGGCGGCGTGCACGCGCGGGCCCGTTTCGGCTGGCCCGTGCTCGGCGGTGGCCGCGGCTGTTATCGGCCTGCGTTGCAGCCTTGTTAGCCTGGGCGAGTTTGTCCGGCTGCTCGCCCCGCGCACAACGCGACCCGAGCACGCAGGCCGCCGACGGCGGCAAGGGCCAGGCAATTGCGCCCCAGACCGTCACGCCAGCCGAGCAGCCGGGCCTCGACTCTCATCGGGAGGCCCCAGGCCGATCGAACGCGGGTCGTGCATCTGCCAGTGGCCCTGGTAAGAAGGTTGCCCGGCCGGACGGTGATCGAGAGGCAGCCGCTCGGTCCGTGTCGAGCGGCAAAGACGGGGCTGCTGGCGACCAGCAGGCCCAAGCCGGCGAAGGCGACGCGAGCCCCGCACCGCCGGATAAAGGGCCCTCGCTCGAACTTCTCTCGCCGCAAGATCAGGAGATGGTGCGGCAAATCGCGCGGCGCATCGAGGAGGACGGTCTCGCAGCCTTGAGCTATCCTGAGCTGGAGTTCGCCTCCAAGGGACCCGGCAGGCCGTACCTGTTCGATCGCCTCCGCGCGGCCGCCGCACAGTCGACCGGCGGCCTGGAAGACGACGCCGCGAGGCTGCTCGACCTGGACGTCGACGCCAAGCTGGCCTTCAAGCTGATCGAGTCGCCATTGGAACGGTCGCGGATCATGCGGATCGGCGAGGCACTGGTCGAACGAGACCGGGCGCTGGACGAGCAGGAATTGCGCTACGCGCGTGAAAGTCCCTTTCTACGCGTCAAGCTCGAAGAGTACCTGCGGTTGGGCGTCGATCCGGAGCGGGCCGCCGCCCGGCTTCGCGGCGAGCGGAACCGGCTCGAACAGGAGATGGAAGCCAGCCAGCAGCAGATGGTCCGCATCAACCGGACTCTGAAGGCGGACGTCCGCGCCTTGGAGAAGCTGGAGGCCCGGCTCAACCGCCAGCGCCGCGCATCGTCGCAAAGTGCCAAGGCGCTGATGCGCACCTTGGAGCTCGAGCAGGAGCTGATCGACCTGGCCGAGCGCGTCGAGGCCCGGAAAGGCGAGCTCAAGTACGTCGAAGATCGCTTGGCCGAGGCACGGCACGAGCTCGAGCGTCTCGAAAACGCCGTCCGATGAGACCGCGCCGCTTGACGAACGCCGCAAACGCGGCGTCCGTCAAGCAGTGGCACAATTCCCTTCGCACCGCCTGCGGGCGTGCACCTGAACGCGGCCCGCCCCGCGGCCGCAGGTCCCGACCGACGCGCGCGGCCGAATCCTAGACCATCGCCTTCAGGTTCTTCAGCGCGCGGACCGTGACCTTGTTGTAGGCCGCCTTGGCCGGTACGTCCCTGAACTCGCCCGTGAACGGGTTCTTGACGTTCTTCTGCGCCGGCCGGGCCGGAACCTTCTTCCGAGTGATCTTGATCAAGCCGGGGATCGTGAAGACGCCGGGACCGCGACCGCTGACATTCTTCTTGATCTCGTTGCCCAATGCCTCCAGGACGGCGGCCACGTCCTTTTTGTTCAGGTTGGTGGCTTCGGCAATGTTCGTCAAAACCTCACTCTTGCTGGGGGCCCTTTTCGGTGCCGACCCTGCTGCTGGGGCTTTCGCCATAATTCAGTTTCCCTCCCTGCACGGGTGTGAAATGCAAAAAACGCGTCCGTCCGATTACATGGACGCGATGATTAAAATCGACAAAATCGAAAAAGCAACCCAGAAAACCCGGGAAACATCTCAAAAAAGCCCAAAAGGCGCTCTCCGCGGCCATCGGCCGCGCCCCCGGCGGCCGGTTATCGGATACCGTGCGGGGCCAGGCAGGTACCCCGCGCCGGATGTCTGGGCCGGTACGGCAGCAACGGGCCGTGCCGGGAAGGCGGTTTGCAATGGCAAGGGCGGGGCGCGTCCCAAGGCGGCTTGCCCGTTTAGGACAGCTCCTGTAAGATATTAG
>JBBDNX010000240.1:0-1097 GCA_040877345.1 Pirellulales bacterium | reverse complement strand
AGGATGGCCGTCATCGGCGTGCGGATCTCATGGCTCATGCTGGCCAGAAACTCGCTCTTGGCCGCACTGGAAAGCTCCGCCATGCGGCGGGCCTCGTCGAGCCGCTGGTTCATCTCGCGCACCGCGTCGCAGTTGTCCTTGGTCCGCAGCGCCGCCTGCAGCCGTGCGGCCAGCACTCGCCGATCGAACGGCCGGCCGATGTAGTCGTCAGCCCCGGCTTCCAGCCCGGCCAGCACGTCGTCGTGCGAGCCGCGGACCGTGACCATCACGACCGGTATGGAGCGCAACCGCTCGTCGGCCTTCAAGCGGCGGCAGACCTCCAAGCCGCTCAAGTCAGGCATGACCACGTCGAGCAGCACCAGGTCGGGCCGCTCGCGTGCCACTTTTTCGAGCGCTTCCAGACCCAAGCGCGCGCTGGTCACCTGGTGTCCCTGGCGCCCCAGTTCCAGCGCCAAGAGCCTGATGTTGTCGGGATTGTCGTCGACGACCAGCACGTGGGCCATGAAGTCTGTGTTCTCCCGCGAAACGAGGACGCTCGGTAAGTCTGGAAGGTCTGGTCTGGAGGTCGTAGGGGCCGATCGAGGCAAATTTTTCAAACATAGGTCAGCGATCGGCCGCCTGCTCTCCGCATTGGGGGTGGCAAGCCGATCGAGCTGGACCGGTTTCGCCGATCGTAACGTTCAGCACGGCCGGAGCGTCGTCGCCGGAGCGGCAGGCCGCGGGCGGCCAGGCTCTCTTTTTGTTTCCTGCCCGTCGTGTCGGGCGGTATTCTGGGGGGGGGCGCGCTGCCGGCTGGCGGCCATGGAGAACTTTGCTTAGAAAGGCCCACTCGATGCCATCTGACTTGCACGGTGACTGGGTACGCGTTGGTTCGAGCGGCTTCAGCTTCCGGGCCCTGATCGGCTGGGAGCAGTTGCCGCCGCAACGCACCTTTGTGGAAGTGGCCGGAGTCGCCACCGACAGCCACGATCGCGTGTACGTGTTCAGCCGCGGCGCGGACCCGGTGATGGTCTTCTCGCCCGACGGCAGGTTCCTGAACTCGTGGGGAGCTGGGCTCTTCGTCCGGCCGCACGGCATCACGATCGGCCCGGACGACG
>JBBDNX010000239.1:0-5587 GCA_040877345.1 Pirellulales bacterium | reverse complement strand
ACCAAGAGCGGGTTGGTGGTCGAGCCGAACTTGGCCCCCATCTCCTTTTCGACCTTGGCCATGGCGGCGGCAACCGCGTCGGTCAGCTCCGGCGGATAGCCACGATCGTGGGCGTAGTAATAGGTGCAGACGTTGGTGCCGATGGTGAATCCGGCCGGCACCGGCAACCCGATCTTGGTCATTTCGGCCAGGTTCGCGCCTTTGCCTCCCAGCAGGTCGCGCATGCCTGCATCGCCATCGGTGCCGCCCGGTCCGAACGAGTAAACGTACTTTTCCGCTTTTGCCATCAGGTAGCATCCCTGTCGAAAGTAGCAGGCACAGCCCGTGTGCCGTCCGCCGCGACTGCTCTCAGCCGGCACCCACGATAAGCGCGCAAGTCTAGCAATGGCCTTGTGGAGCGTCAAGGAACGCCCGGCGGCAGGTCTTACTGGCATGCCGTACCTTGGGGCCGCAGCGGCTTTGCTTACTGGCTGTGCGGTCCGCTGGGCTCGGCGAGCCGTGTGTCCAGTGGCAGTCCTTGCCACGTTTTTGCCGCTTGTTATTGTGGGTGGTTGCCTTGGTCTGGCGCGATGGCGACCACCTCGCGGGGCAAGTTCCGCCGTGGAGAACCAGCATGCTGATCATCGACTGCCACGCCCACATCTACAGCGAGGACGAGAAGCAATACCCGCCCATCGAGAATCCGTATCGGCCGCCGCCCGGCAAGGGGACGCTGGCCCACCTGCACCGCGAAATGACTGGCGCCGGCGTCAGCTATGCCACGGCCATCCAGACCAGCACCTTTTACAAGTGGGACAACCGCTTCACCGTGGCCGCCTCGAAAGTCAACCGCGCCTGGCTGGCGGGCGTCTGCACCCTCGATCCCGACGATCCCCACAGCCCGGGTTTGCTGGAACAGTACGTGCGTGAAGCGAACGTCCGCGGCCTGCGGAGCATTCCGGCGGCAAGCGGCAAGCTGGCCGATCCCGGCGTGCTCACGTTATGGCGGACGGCCCAAAAACTCGGCATCGTGGTCAACGTGCTCGTGAACCGCGACAAGCGCGGCGAGCTCGCCGAGCTGCTCGAAAAGCATCGGGGGCTGAGGGTCGTGCTCGACCACTGCCTGAACATCGCGGCCGGCGAGCAATTGGAGGCCACGCTGGCCGACGTGGTGGCGTTGGCCGAGCATCCCAACCTGTACGCCAAGCTCACGTTTGTTCCGACCGGCAGCGCCCAGGAATATCCCTGCCGCGACCTGCACGATGCCTGCCACGTCGTGATCGAAGCTTTTGGGGCCGACCGCTGCGTGTGGGGGAGCGATTTCCCCTGCGAGCTCTGGTGCCCGAAGGTGACCTACCGGCAGCACCTGAAGCTCTTCACCGACGAGCTCGGCCTCGACCCGGCGGCGAAGGCCGCCATCCTCGGCCAGACCGCGCGTCGGCTCTGGTTCGCGGATCGGGAAGAAAAGTAGGGACGCTGTAGCTCCGACCGCTCGCGCCGTTCGGTGTTTCCGCCCGGAGGGCGCGCGTGCGTTGGGCTTCGAGCCCGTGGAAGCTGAGCCCATCCATCAAGTCGATCATTCCGTCCTCAATCGCCGGTTCGTCGAAGCCCTTGCTCGTCGACGTTCGCGCGGATGCGCACCGCACGAGGCGTGCCACCTGAATCGAAGATCACCACGTTCTGAAGCCGATTGCCTCCGCCAGTTGCATAGTCGTCAATCGTGATCTGCACCGGCTGGCCGTTCCACGAACCGCTGCCCACGAGTTGCTCGCCATCAGTGACCTCAAGAAAGCGAGTCTTGGATTCATTGGGTCCGACCGTCCCGAACTCAACGCGCGAGCGGTTGCCACGCACCACGAACGAATCGAGACCGCGTGGACCGAGGTTCAAGACTTGCACGACGTACCGCCGCTCGATCGTGGCGACGGCCTCGATGATCGAACCAGCCATCAACTTCAGGGAAACACAATGAATTCCGTTCCGCGGCGGGGCCGGTACAATGGCGGCTCTGACACCACACGGAGACCCCAATGTCGTCGAACCCCAATACGCTTCCAGCGGATGAATTGGCGGCCGATGGCGCGCACCTGATCCACTCGCTGCACCGCCGCGAGGCGCAGGCCAATGCGCATCTCTGGGTCCGGGGACAGGGCGCGCTGTTGTTCGATGAACAGGGGCGTGAGTTCATCGACGCGCTGGCGGGCCTCTGGAACGTCGTGGCCGGCCATGGCCGGCGCGAATTGGCCGAGGCGGCCGCCCGCCAGATGGCCGAGTTGGCCTACGCCTCGGCCTATGCCGGCAGCACGAATCGGCCGGCCATCCGGTTGGCCCAGCGCCTGGCCGATCTCTGCTACCCGGGCATCAATCGCTTCTTCTTTACCTCCGGCGGAGCCGAGTCGAACGAGACGGCCTTCAAAACCGCCCGCTTCTACTGGAAGCTGGCCGGCCGCCCGGACAAGTTCAAAGTCATCAGCCGGCTCTGGGGATATCATGGCGTGACCATGGCCGCCATGTCGGCCACCGGAATCACCTCCTACTGGCCGATGTTCGAGCCGCGGACGCCCGGCTTCATCCATATCGAGAGCCCCTACCCATACCGGTTTCAGCCTCCCGCATCGCGGCCCGCCGGCGATCCGCGCACGCCGGGGCAGATGGCCGCCGATCTGCTGGAAGAGGCGATTGTGCGTGAAGGCCCGGACACCGTGGCGGCCTTCCTGGGAGAACCGGTGCAAGGGGCCGGCGGAGTGATCGTGCCGCCGGACGACTACTGGCCGCGGATCCGCGAGATCTGCGACCGGCACCGGGTGCTCTTGATCGCCGACGAAGTGATCACCGGGTTTGGACGCACCGGTGACTGGTTCGGCCTGTCGCGGTATGGGATCGAGCCGGACATCGTCACGTTCGCCAAGGGGATCACCAGCGGCTATTTTCCGCTGGGCGGCATCGGCGTCAGCGACGCGATCGCCCAGGCGATCGATAGCGCGCCTGAAGAGCAGACGTGGATGCACGCCTTCACGTACTCGGCGCACCCCGTTGGCTGCGCAGTGGCCCTGGCCAACCTCGACATCATCGAGCGCGAGGGGCTGGTCCAGCGGGCCGGCGAGATGGGCCGTCGCTTGCTGGCAGGGCTGTCGGCGCTCAGTTCGCATCCGCACGTGGGCGACGTGCGAGGCCTGGGGCTGATGTGCGCCGTCGAGCTGGTGGCCGACAAGGCGACCAGGGCCGAGTTCAACCCGGCGGACAAGATCGGCCCGCGGGTCCACGCCGCCACGCAGCGGCACGGCATGTTCACCCGGCTGCGGGGCGACGTCTATAACATGGCCCCGCCGTTCGTCATCAGCGAGCGCGAGATCGACCGCATGGTGGAGATCCTCGGCCGGTCGATCGAAGAAGTGCTGGGCCGCTGAAGGGGCGCCGGCCTGCCGCGGATGGTACGGGGCCCTCGGCGGCTTCATTCGACCTGTGCGATCCGGGCCAGATCCTCGTCGCGTCCGGCCACCAGCAGCGTGTCGGAGTCCTTCAGCACGGCATCGGGGTCGGAGGCGGCAATGATCTCGTCGCGCAATACGTCGTGGATGGCCAGCACGGTGATGCCGTACCTGGGCCGCAGCTCCAACTGCCGCAGGGTCTGGCCGTTCCAGGCCTGCGGCACCGCCATTTCCTGGACGCCGAAGCCGCGGCCGAGGCGGACGTAGTTCAGCAGGGCCGCCCCGCACATCCGCGTGCCCAGGGCCAGCGCCGACTCGCGTTCCGGGAAGATCGACTCGGTGACGCCCATCCGCTCCATGACGCGGGCGTGATCGCGCGAGATGACCTTGACGTAGACTTCGCGCACGGCCAGGTCGTGCAGGACCATCGTGCTCAGGATGCTGGCGGTTATGTCGTCGCCGGTGCTGACCACGCCGGCGTCGGCGCCCCGCACTCCGAGCCGCTCCAGGGTGGGCAGATGGCGGCCGTCGCCGACGGCAGCCCGCGAGACGTGCGGGGCGATCCGGTCGACCGCCTCCTCGTTCGGGTCGACGGCGATCACGTCGTGCCCGCGCGAGTGCAAGGCCTCCGCCACGCTCGATCCGAAATTACCCAATCCAATGATCACGAAACGCTTCATGGCGCACCCCGACTGGCAACGGCTTGAAACTGCTTATCCCACGGCCACGTCTTCATAGGCGTAACGGAACTGCTCCAGCCCGGCTCGGCGCATCGTGAGGGCGGCCGCAATCGTCAGCGGCCCCACGCGTCCCAGGAACATCAAGGCGATGACCGTCCATTTTCCGGCGGGGGACAGGGCCGGTGTCAAGCCCATCGACAACCCCACGGTATTGAACGCACTGGCCGCCTCGAACACGCGCGACAGAAACCCACCGGGCTGTCCGTCGCCGCCTTCCGTGGCGGTCAGCAGAAAGATGCCGGCTGCCAGGAAGGCAAAGGCGATCACGAACAACCCGATCGCCCGCTGGATCGTTTCTTCCCGCAGCGAGCGGCTCCAGACGCTGGTGGTCTCGTAGCCGCGGAGCCGCGACCACGCCACCAGCCCGATCAAGGCGAACGTGGTCGTCTTGATTCCACCAGCGGTCGAACCCGGCGATCCGCCAATCGACATGAGGACAATCGTGAGGAAGTTGCCGCTCTCGCTGGCGGCCGCATAGTCGACGCTGTTGAATCCCGCCGTCCGGCAGGTCACGCTCATGAACAAGGCGTTGAGCACCTTTTCCGGGACGCTCAGCGATCCCAGGGCCGAGTGCCATTCGAACAGGCCATACAGCACCCAGCCAGCCGCCAGCAGCACCGCCGTGGTGGTGATCACGATCCGGCTGTGCAACGAGATGCGGAAGGCGCGTCCCGCGCGTGCGGCCTTGTATCGCAGATGGAGCTCTTCCAGCGTCAAAAAACCGATGCCGCCCGCCACGATCAGCATCATCACCACCGCCAGGCTGAGCGGCGCATCGCGAAAGCCGACCACCGACTGGGAGAAGCTGGAGAAGCCGGCGTTGCAAAATGCGCTCACGGAATGAAACAACGCCGGCCAGGCCGCTCCCGACCAGCCGAATCGAGGCACCCAGAGGATATACAAGAGCAAGGTCCCCAGCGCCTCCAATACAAATGTGAAGCGGACCGCGTCGAGCACGAGCTGCCGGGGGCGCACGTGCGGCAATTCCAACGAGCCGGCGGACAAAACCTCCTGTCTCAGCGAGAGCCGGCGGCCCAGGGCAACGATGATCAGGCTGCTGAAGACGATCATCCCCAGCCCGCCCAGTTGGATCAACAGCAGGATAAACGCCTGGCCCCGCAGCGTGAAGTGCGTGGCCGTGTCGACGACGATCAGCCCGGTGACGCAGACGGCGCTGGTCATGGTGAACAGAGCATCGACCCAGCTCAGCGGCTCGCCGGTGTAGAGACCGGGCAACAGCTTGAGACCCAGTGCGCCCAGGACCACCAACAGCGCATTGCCCCAGGCCTCGGGAATGTCGTGCAGCTTGCGGTAGGTCAGCGCGCGCGGCGTCTGCCAGCTGCCGAACACGGCGCCGATCGCGCCCCAGAGCTGCTCCGCCGGGTCCTGCGGGAAGGGCCGGCCGATCTCGGCCTGGACCATGTCCTTGTAGGCCGCCGT
>JBBDNX010000238.1:0-5589 GCA_040877345.1 Pirellulales bacterium | reverse complement strand
GGCGGGCCGGTTGGTGTCGCCCCAGAACCACCAGAGCTTGCCGCCGTACAGCGCGGTCACCACGCTGTCCGATCCGAAGACCTGGGCGTTGAGCAAGGGCCGCTCGATGGGAGCCTCCTCGCCGACTAGCAGGCTGTCACGGTAGATGCCCGCGCCGGTCACCCGATAGAGCCGCTCGGCCACGTTCAGCCGCTTGATGCTCGCTTCGGCCTGCCCCCCCTCGGTCACGTCGAAGGCCTTGCCGCGAAATCCAAAACCATCCTTCGGAAACTCGTAGCCATGGCTCTCGATCTGAAAGAACACGCGCCGCCCCATCAGCCCCGGCTCGTGAAAAGCCGCGATCCCCTGGCTGTCGGTCACCAGCCGGAGGCCGTTGACGCTGGTCAGCTCGACCAGCGGGACGCCGCGGCCCGTGGCCTCGTCGACGATGGTGATGCGGAAATACTTGCCGGCCTGGGGATCGGCGCCCGCCGCCCGCAAACACGGCAGCAGAAGCAGAAGCACAACAAACAGCCGCATCGCCGAGATCCTCACTTCCGTAGCTGAATTCGCCAGAATTCAGGGTGCTGTCCACTAATTTGAACTCTGGCGAGTTCTGCTACCTCGAAATTGCGCCTCTTCCACCAGAACTTGGGATTCGGACGGAACGACCCGCCCTGTTTTGCAGGTTTCCTCTCGCCTCCTCGCGATATCATAATTGCGGCGGCACAAACAGGCACTACTTACCCGATCCGTGAGGCCGGAATCGAAGCCATGACGAAAGAGCACTTCCTCTGTTACCTGGTATCCAAACGGCAAGGCCCGCCGCGCGGCGAAGTCCGCGAGTGCCGAATCGACGAGCTGCCCCAGGGCGAAGTCCTGGTGCGGGTGGCTTACTCCTCGCTGAACTACAAGGACGCCCTCTCGGCCACCGGGCATCCGGGCGTGACGCGCAAATTCCCCCACGTCCCCGGAATCGACGCGGCCGGCACGGTTGCCCAGAGCCGCTCGACACGGTGCCGCGAGGGGGACGAAGTCATCGTCACCGGCTTCGACCAGGGACAGAATACCTGGGGAGGCTATGCCGAGTATGTCCGCGTGCCCGCCGACTGGGTGGTGCCGCTGCCGCCCGGCATGACGCTCCGCGAGAGCATGATCTACGGCACGGCCGGCCTGACCGCCGGCCTGAGCCTGCTGGCTCTGGCCGAGCGAGGCATCGTGCCCGGGCGCGGCGAAGTGGTGGTCACCGGCGCCAGCGGCGGCGTCGGCAGCCTTGCCGTGGCGCTGCTGGCCAAGGCCGGCTACCAGGCGGTGGCGTCGACCGGAAAAGCTTCGGCACACGATCTGCTCTTGAAGCTGGGGGCGTCGCGGATCGTATCGCGCGACGACGTCCTGGACGCCAGCGACAAGCCTTTGCTGCCTGAGCGCTGGTGGGGAGTAATCGACACCGTGGGGGGCAGGACGCTGGGCACGCTGGTCCGCTCGACCGAGCGGGGCGGCTGCGTAGCCGCCTGTGGGCTCGTCGGCGGCGTGGAAGTCCCGTTGACCGTGTATCCATTTATTCTGCGAGGTGTGGACCTGGTCGGCATCGACTCGCCCGAGTGCCCTGCCGACCGGCGAAGAGCGGTCTGGCAAAAGCTGGCCGGGCAGTGGAAACCGGCCGGACTCGATCTGCTCGCCCGCGAAGTGAACCTCAAAGAGCTCGACGCCAGCATCCAACAAATCCTGGCCGGCCAGGTGACGGGCCGCATCCTGGTCACGCCAACGGCCTGAACTCAAGAACCGCGGCAACCATGTACGAAACCTTCGAGCACACGGCCGACTTGGGCCTGCGGGTCCGCGCGGCCGATCTGAACGGCCTGTTTGCCGAGGCGGCCCGCGGGCTGGTTTCGATCATCGTGCCGAACCTCGACGACGTGCGGCTTGTCCGCCGGATGTCGTTCGCACTGGCCGGCAGCCGCCACGACGAGCTGTTGTTCGACTGGCTCAACGAGGTCCTCTACGTCTTCGAATCCCAACGCGTCGTGCTGGCCGAGTTCGACGTGCACGTGGGCGGCGAGGGTCTGGAGGCTGCCGCCCGGGGCGAACCGCTCGATCCGGCCCGCCACCAGCTCGAGCACGAAGTGAAGGCCATCACCTACCACGAACTGAAGGTCGAGCCGCTCGACGGCGGATGGCTGGCTGAAGTGATCGTGGATATCTAAGGGGGACCTATCATGGCAGCGGCAACCAAGGGCTATACGGGACCGCTGGAGCGCGTAACCGACTACTGCTGGCGGATTCCCAAGAGCTACAAACCCGGGATGCGGGTCGACGGCTTGATCTACGCCAGCGAGAGCCTGCTGGAGCTGATCAAGGCCGACCAGGCCCCGGAGCAGGTGGCCAACGTGGCATTCCTGCCCGGCATCCAGCACGCCAGCCTGGCCATGCCCGACATCCATTGGGGCTACGGGTTCTGCATCGGCGGCGTCTGCGCCACCGACCCGGCCGAGGGAGGCGTCATCTCCCCCGGCGGCGTGGGCTACGACATCAATTGCGGCGTGCGGCTGGTGCGCTCCAGCCTGACGTACCAGGAGGTCAAGCCCCACCTGACGCGGCTGGTCGAGGAGCTGTTCAAGCAAGTCCCCACCGGGGTCGGACGCTCCGGCAAGTACTCCTTCGACCACCGCCAACTGCGCCGCCTGATGGCCGAGGGCTCCGCCTGGCTGATCGAGCGCGGGCTGGCGGTACCCGGCGACATCGAGCACACCGAGGCCCGCGGCCGGCTGGACGGCGCCGAACCGGAGCTGGTCAGCCAGCGGGCCTTGGAACGGGGCAAGGACCAGTGCGGCACGCTCGGCTCGGGCAACCACTTCATGGAGGTCCAGGTGGTCGAAGCGCTGTTCGACCAAGCGGCGGCCAGTGCCATGGGGCTGGTGAAAGACATGGTCTGCGTGATGATCCACTCGGGATCGCGGGGCCTGGGTTACCAGGTCTGCGACGACGCGCTCAAGGAGCTGCGCCATGTGCCGGAAAAGTACGGCATCGCCCTGCCCGACCGGCAACTGGCCTGCGCGCCCGTCGAGAGCCCCGAGGGGCGGCGCTACCTGGGCGCCATGCGGGCGGCGGCCAACTATGCCTGGTGCAACCGCCAACTGTTGATGTGGCAGGCGCGGGAGGTGTTCTCGACCATCTTCAACCGACCCTGGGAACAACTGCGGATGAACTTGGTGTACGACGTGGCCCACAATATCGCCAAGTTCGAACAGCACCAGATCGGCGGCAAGACCAAGCGAGTCTGGGTTCACCGCAAGGGGGCCACCCGGGCCTTTCCACCCGAGCATCCCGAGGTCCCCTCCATGTACCGCCGCATCGGCCAGCCCGTGATCATCCCCGGCGACATGGGCCGCGCCAGTTGGGTGCTCGCCGGACAGCCCGGCAGCATGCAGCAGACCTTCGGCACCGCCTGCCACGGAGCCGGCCGCGTCATGAGCCGCACCGCAGCCGTCAAGCACGCCCAAGGCCGCCGCATCGACCAGGAGTTGGCGGCCCGCGGCGTCATCGCCCGAGCGCGGAGCTGGCGAGGGCTGGTCGAGGAGCAACCCGACGCCTACAAGGACGTCGACCTGGTGGTCGAGGTCGTCGACCGCGCCGGCCTGGCCCGCAAGGTGGCCCGCCTCCGCCCCATCGGCGTCATCAAGGGCTAGATTTCACGCCGCGCGCTTCCGCGGCGGCCGCACCACGTCCTGCAACCGTTGCACCAGCCGGGCCACGCGCAAGGCAACCGGGCCCAGCCCCTGGTAGGCGTGGATGTGGTGGTACGGCACGAAGTCGTCCATCACGTTGGCGGGCACGCCGAGCACCTTGACGAGCGGCTCGTCCTCGGCTCGCACGTAGTAGCGGTTCAGCCCGTCGCAGGTGGCGTAACGGTAATCGGCCCCCAGCAGCAGGTGCTCCCAGGTCAAGTGATTGGGCGTCTCGGTATGGAGCGTGGGCGCCTCGACCACCACCACGCGCGGCCGCCAGCGCTGCCAATCGCCTCCCTCGATCACCTCCAGCTCGTGCCCTTCAACGTCGATCTTCAAGAAGTCGATTGCCCGCGTCACGTACCGCTGGCAAACCGCGGCCAACGTCTCGACGTTCACCAGCCGCTCGACGTACGGCGAGCGGTGCTCGCGGCGATGGGCCTCGGCCACGTCCGCATGGCAGGTCGACAGCCCCGGCTTGTCAGGAAACTCGTACAGGCAGAAATGGCCCGGCCGGTTCGACAGGCCGCAGTTCAAGTTGACGTCGCGCGCGCGGGCGGTCGCCAGCTTATCGAAGATCCGCCCCGGCTCGATGTTGATCCCGTCCCAACCGGCGTCATAGAAATGCCGGGTCACCGAGCACCAGGTCGGGTCGTTCGCTCCCACGTCGATGTAGTAGCCGCCGGCCCGATCACCCAAGGCCCGCCGCAGCAACACGTCTTCGGCGTTCTGTGCGTAAGAGATCATGGTCATGGCTCGGCCTTTCACGGAGTTAGTTTGAAACGGTTCAAATGCCCGGCGGCGTTACATCAGCGACAGAACGGTTTGGGCCATCGCGTCCCACGAAAAGGCGTTCGACAAAGCTTGCCGGTCGATGGCCACGGGACGGGCGGCCGCTAGCTCGCGGTAGGCCGCGTCGAGAGTCTCGGCATCGCACGGGTCGAAGTAGAACACGCCCGGTGATTCCAGCTCGGCGAGCGAACTGTTGTAGCTCGAAAGCACGGGCGTGCCGTGCATCAGCGAATCGAGCACCGGAAACCCGAAGCCCTCATACAACGACGGATACACGGAAAGCCCGGCCTGTTGGTACAGCTCGCAGAGCCGCTCGTCCGAAACCATCCCCAGGAACTGGATGCGATTGAAACGCTCGGCCGCTGCGCGCCCCCTGGGCGCCTTCCAGAGCCATCCGTCAGGGCCCGCCCACCACAGCTCGGCGTCGCCGGGTAGTTCGCGGCTCTCGATAAACCAATCCAGCAGGAAGTCGCCGTTCTTGCGCGGCTCGCGCGTGGCCACCACCAGGATCACGTTCTCGCGCCGCTCCACTGGCAAGCGGTGGCAGTGCCGGACCAGGCACTGGCTGGGGCCGGGGTAGCTCACGATCACGTCCTCGTCGGCCACCGGACTGAGCCACGCGGCGTCCGACCGGGTCGACCGCGAGATCGCCACCATCTTGTGGCAGAGTCTCGACGAGGTCACCTGCCGGTGAAAACCTTCGCACAGGCCGGCGGTGTGCGACCAGGGAACCACCAGCGGAGTGAAGTCGTAGAACACGCCCACCTCGCGGCCGAAGCGGCGCTCGGCGGGCCGCGCCCACGTGTAAAGCCCGGACGAACGGCTGGCCAGGCGGCCATCGTACGGTTGTGTCGGCCGACGCAGCAGGCCGCGGACCCATGCGGTCAGGTCGTCGCCGGCTTCGCCCAGCTCGCCCGCTTCGACGGCAAGCTCGCGGCCGCCCGTCAATTGGGCCGGCATATTGTGGACCCGTGCCGTTCGAGGATCGACGAAACTGGTCAGCCGCAGCGGCACGCTAGCATTCAGCGCCTCGATCAGCCGGGCCGAAAAGCGCCCGATCCCGGTCAGCTTCGAGAGCAGCAAGGGAAAAATC
>JBBDNX010000237.1:0-5605 GCA_040877345.1 Pirellulales bacterium | reverse complement strand
CGGCCCAACCGGCCCAACCGCCGGAAACGCACGCCGGCAAGGCCGATCCCCAGGCCGTGCCCGACAACGTGCGGCGCCTGCTCGAGGATCGCAACTACGCCGAAGCCGTGGCCGCAATCGACGCGGCGCTGGCCGGCGACGCGGCCCCCACCGGCGCCGAGCGCGAGCGGCTGGAGTATCTGAAGGGCCGTGCGCTGCACCTGGCCCAGCGGTACGACGCGGCCATCGAGGCCTTCGAACAGTTGGAAGCCAGGTCGCCGGATAGTCCCTGGGCCAGGCGGGCGCGGTTTGGCCGCGCGGTGTCGCTGGCCCGCAAGGGGGACTTCCAGGCCGCCGAGCTCATCTATCGCCAGCACGCCGCCGAGCTGTTGTCGCTCGACCGCAAACAGGAGATTGCCGACGTTTATCTCGAGTTCGCGCGGGCCTGGTTTCAGCCGGCCGACGAGCAGCAGCCGCCCGACTATGCCAAGGCCTTGGAGTTTTTCGGCAAGGCGCTGGAAGTCGGCCCCAAGCCGGATCAGCGGGCGGAGGTCGAATTGCTGGTGGCCCGCTGCCACCAGGCGATGGGCAATCACCAGGAGGCGATCCGGCTGTTCGACCAGTTCAGCAAGGACCACTCAGCCGGTCCCTTGGACGTGGAGGCCCGCTTTCGCCTGGGGGAAAGCCACCTGGCGCTGGATCAGCGCGAAGAGGCCCGCCGCGTGTGGCAGGATCTGCTGGCCGACTACCCGGACGACAAGTCGGAGCGAATTGCCGAGGCCGCGTTCAACCTGTCGCTCACTTACAACATCCCCAAACCACAGTCCGACGATGACTTGACCCTGGGCGTGGCCGCCTTGGAGTCGTTTCTGAAGCGATACTCGGATCATAAGCTGGCCAGCCAGGCCCACCTGCGGATTGCCGCCAGCTACATCGAGCGCGGGCGCCACGAGGACGCGGTAAAGAGTCTCGAGCGGTTCCTGGCCGACGAGCGATATGCCCAGACCGATGAACTCCCGGACGCCCGCAACCTGCTGGGCCGCTCCTACCAACTGCAAAAGAAGTTCACCGAGGCCCTGGCGGCCTGGCGCGACTACCTGGCCAAGCATCCGGCGCACTCGGCCTGGAGCGACGTGCAGCGCGAGATCATCAACACCGAGTTCCTCTTGGGCTACGACGCCCGCGAAGCCAAGCGGTACGAGGCCGCCCGCAAGCTGTGGGCCGAGTTTTTGGCCAAGTACCCGCTTGACCCCCGCAACCCGGCCATCCTCTACGAGTTCGGCCACATGGAGTACCGCCAGGAGCGGTGGGAGGAGGCGATCGCCGAGTGGCGGCGGCTGGTCTCAAAATACCCGGACACGAACGAGTCGTCCCAGGCCCAGTTCATGATCGCCGTGACGCTGGAGGAGAAGCTGGGCAAGCTCCAAGAGGCCCTCAAGGAGTTTCGCAAGGTCACCTGGGGCAACCATGCCCGGCACGCGCAACTGCGCATCGCCCGGCTCACGGCCAAGGATCTGGCCATCGCCACCGAGCGGGTCTTCCGCACCAACGAAACGCCCAGGATCAAGCTGGCCACGCGCAACATCGAGAAGGTTACAGTCCGCGCCTACACGGTCGACCTGGAGACCTATTTCCGCAAGATGCACCTGGCCGGCGGCGTCGAGGCGCTCGACATCGCGCTGATCGACCCGGACCGCACGTTCGAGTTCGAGGTGCCCGCGTACGCCGAGTACCAGCAATTGGAAAACGAGATCGAGCTTCCGCTGCCGCCGGCGGGCGAGGCCGGCGCCGCGCCGGCCGGCGTGATGGCCGTCACCGTCAGCAGCACGACGCTCGAAGCCACCACGCTCGTGGTGCAGAGCGACCTGGACATGATCGTCAAGAGCTCGCGCGACGAGGTCTTTGTCTTCGCCCAGAACATGCGCACCGGCAAGCCCTGGCCGGGGGCGCGGCTCTTGATCTCCAACGGCCAGCAGGTCTTTGCCGAGGGCAGCACGGGCGACGACGGCGTCTTTCAAAAAGCCTACGAAGAGCTGAAGGGCGCCGCCGACGTCCGCGTCTTCGCCGTGGCCGACTTCAGCGTGGCCTCCAGCGTCGTCGGCCTTGATAGCGTGGGCGTGGCCCAGGGGCTGACCGACCGGGGCTATATCTATACCGACCGCTCGGCCTACCGCGCCGGCCAGCTTGTGCACGTGCGGGGCATCGTGCGCACCGCTTCCGGCGACGTCTTTGGCGCCGAGCCCGGCAAGAAGTACCACCTGGAAGTGTTTGACGGCCGCAACCGGCTGATCCGGCAGGACGAGGTGGCGCTGGGCGAGTTCGGCAGCTTCCACGTTCATTTCGTGCTGCCGGCCGGCAGCGTGCCGGGCAGCTACCGCATCCAGGTTCGCGACGACGACAACCACAGCTACCAGGGGGGCTTCACGGTCCACGAGTACCAGCTCGAGCCGGTGCGGCTGGCGGTCGAAGCCCAGCGCAAGGTCTTCTACCGGGGCGAAGAGATCGAGGGCACGATCACGGCCCGCTTCTATTACGGCGCGCCGGTGGCCGGGCGGCTGGTGCGCTACCAGCTTGCCGGCGGACGGGTGTACGAAGGCCAGACCGATGCCAAGGGCGAGCTGGCCTTCAAGCTGGCCACGCGCGAGTTCCGCGAATCCCAGTCGCTGCCCTTGGTGGTGACGCTGCCCGAGCGCAACCTGCAGACCACCGAGCAGTTTTACCTGGCCACGCAGGGTTTTTCGATCGGCGTGAGCACGGTGCGGCCGGTGTACCTGGCGGGTGAGACGTTCGAGGTCGCAATCGCCACCCGTGACGCCGAAGGCAAGCCGTCCGGGCAGCAGCTCGCGCTCACCGTCCTGGAGCGGACGGTTGTGGACCGCAAGACGGGCGAACGCGAGGTCGAGCGGCACGAAGTGGCGACCGATGCCAAGGACGGCCGGGCACGGGTCACCCTGCGCTTGGAAAAGGGCGCCGCGTACGTGCTGCGGGTCGAAGGCACCGACCGGTTCGAGAACCCGGTGGCCGCCGCCCACGTCGTGCAGATCTCGGACGACAGCGACACCGTGCGCCTGCGCATCCTGGCCGACAAGCACACCTTCAAGGTGGGCGATACGGCCAACGTGCAACTGCACTGGCGCGAGGCGCCCACCTTGGCCCTGGTGACGTTCCAGGGCGCGCGGGTGCTCGACTATCGGCTGGTCGAGCTGGCCGAAGGGGCCAACGAGCTGGCGATCCCCATGTCGACGAAGCTCTCGCCCAATTTCGAGTTGTGGGTGGCCGTGATGACCGACGCCCATCCGCCGCGGGATCCGGAAAAGCTGGCCGCTTTTACGCGGTTCCACTCCGCTTCCAGCCCCTTTACGGTCGAGCGCGAGCTGAAGGTCGTCGTCGAGCCGAAGGCCAAGGGCGAAGGCAACCGGGAAATCCGTCCCGGCGACGAGATCGAGGTGGCGATTACTACCACCGACCCGCAGGGAAACCCGGTGGCGGCTGAGCTGAGCCTGGCCTTGATCGAGCAATCGCTGTGGGAGATGTTCGGCTCCAACGTGCCGCCGATCCAGGACTTCTTCCGTGGCCAGACCCGCGAGCCGGCCGTGCGGAGCACGGCCAGCGTGACGTTCGCCTACCGGCCCGCCACGCAACCCATCAACCCGCGGCTCTTGGCCGAGAAGGACCGGCTGGAGATCACGTCCGACGAGGCCGAGCGGATGGAGGCGCTTGTGCGAAGAGGCGGCTTGGCCGGTGGCGCGGGCGTGACCGGATTCACCGGCGCAGGCGCCGAAGCCATGAGTGCCGGCGATGCGACCCAACCGGACTTCGAGTCCCTCATAGAGCTAATTACGCCCTCGATTGCCCCAACGACGTGGGACGCCTTCGGCGGACCCGGCACAATCCAGGAGTTTGAGGGCAACCTGAATCTGATAATCGAGCAGACACAGGGAGTTCATCAGAGCGGCGGCGTGGCACCAGGAGGTTTTAGTGCGGACCTTGACGTGCCCTTCAATCAAACCGCGCCGGGCGGTCGAGTGTACCCTGTAGGAGACTTGGTGGTGCCAACTCGCGCTGACAATGGGCCAGCGGACTTCCACTATGCCGCACCCAACGCGGCCGAATTCCGCCGCTATACCGGACGTAGCGAGCTGGGCGTGCTGTTTGCCGACGGGCGGCAGGCCAATCTCAGGCTGGGAGACATGGACGAAACCAAAGCGGCTACCCTGGCCGACCAGCTTGCCAAGGCTGGCGCCGTGCTGCTGCCGCCGCTCGGCGCCCACGAAACCGGCTACTGGAACCCGATCGTCGTCACCGATGCCGAGGGCAAAGCCACCGTCACGCTCGCGGTTCCCGACCGGAGCACGGCCTGGAAGATCCTGGCCAAGGGCATCACGGGCGACACGCTGGCCGGAGAGGCCGAGGGTGAGCTGGTTGTCAAGAAGGACTTCTTCGGCGAGCTCAAGCTCCCCCTGGCTTTCACCGACGGCGACGAGGCCGAGGTGCTGGCCACGATCCACAACGACGCGGTCGAGCAAGGCGCGCTGCAGGCTACGCTGCGCACCACCATCGGCGGCCGGGTTGTCGAAGACACCAAGACCCTGGAAGCGGGCAAGGGAATCCACGAGCTGAGCTTCAAGGTGGCACTACGGCGGCCGGAGGCCCAGCGTGCAGCCGGCGGAGGAGAACAAGACGGCCAGGACGCCGGCACGGTCCATGCGGTTTTCGAGCTGGCCATCGCCGCCGGCGAGCGCCGCGACGTCACCCGCCGCGCAGTGCCGCTCGAGCCCTACGGAATGCGGGTCTTCGCCACCGCCGGCGGCTCGGCTTCCAGCAACACGACCGCCTTCGTCGAGCCACCGGCCGGCGTGCCACTGACCTCGCGGGCGCTGGAGATCGTCGTCGGACCCACGGTCGAGCGCAGCCTGCTCGACGTGGTGCTGGCGCCGGCCACGGCGTACCAGCTCGACTGCCTGCGCGTCGCTTCGGGCCTGGACACGGCCGTCAGCGACCTGATGGCCGCGGTGGCGCTCCAAAAGCTCCTGGGCGCCACGCGCGAGGCGGGAGGAGCCCAGGCCGAGGCGCTCGACAGCGGCATCCGCGGCAGCTTGAGCCTGCTCGTTGCCAGCCAGGCGGACGACGGCGGCTGGAGCTGGACCGGCGCCGCCGGCGCCAGCAACCGCTACACGTCTTCGCGCATCGTCTGGGCCCTCAGCCTGGCCAAGGCGGCCGGCTACGCCGTGCCCGACGAAGCCTATGAAAAGGCCATCCGCTACCTCAGCGGCCAGGTCGTGGCAACCGCGGACACCGATTACGAGAGCAAGGCCATTTTGCTCCAGGCCCTGGCGGCTGCCGGACGGGGCGATTTCACCCTGGCCAACCGGCTGCACCGCAACCGGCCGTCACTATCGAACGCGGCCCTGGCCTGGCTGGCGTTGGCGCTGGTCGAGATGGACCGCCAGCCGATGGCCGCCGAAATCCTCGATCTGCTCTCGAAGCGCAATCTCGATCAGTCGGCGGCGAAGCGCCGCGATCCGGCGGCGTCGCTGCCGTGGAGCCATGCGGCGGCCGAGATCCGCGCGGTGTATCTCTTGTCGCTTCAGCAGGTGGCCGCCCAGGATCCGCGGACGCGGGAGCT
>JBBDNX010000236.1:0-5614 GCA_040877345.1 Pirellulales bacterium | reverse complement strand
TTTAGCGTAGGCGACATTCCTGAAGGCAGCCCCCGGCGACAACGATCCTCTGGTTGAGCTGGCGCGAATCGTGTCGGGGCGATCCGGTGCCGCCGGTGCTCCTGCTACCCAGTCGTCGCGCAACCGTACAGTGCCGGCCGCCGAGCCGGCGAAATCCAGCGCGGCCGAGCCCGACATGCTGGGCGCGGTGCTCGGCGACCTTGAAGCGGAACTGCTGAGCGACCTCCAGGCGTCCTTCGCCGCGGTCAAGGAGATGGTCGCGGCACCGACACCGCAGCAGCCACCGGTCGCCGCGAGCCCGCCGCCGAAACCGGCCGAGCCCGCGCCGCGGGCCGAGGGGCTTTGCACGGCGATCGTCTCGATCAGGCAGGGAGCGCCGCCGTAGTTGACGATCATCCCGCGCTTAATGTCCTTGGCAAGCATGCACGATCACTACATCAGGGTGCCAGATTGCGGATCCACGCCGACGCCGTCGGTGAGCTCGATCAACGCGTCGAGCACGACCAACAGCGCGCTGGGATCGAAGACCTCGTCCGCGTCGTCGCCCGGCATTTCCTCGACCATCTGCTCGAAATGCATGATCTCGAAGCGCGCGTCGCATTTCGGCAAGCGGGCCAGCTTGGCGCCGTCGACCCCCTCGCCCGGGCGCATCTCGGACTTCAAGGTGCTGACCTGCTCGCGCACCTCGTCGCCGCTGGCGTACTCGATCTCCAGGGCGGAGTGGTCCCGCGGCGAAACGATGTTCAGCGTCTCGATGTGCCCGGCGGCATCGGCCGCCGCCGATTTGACTTGGAAGTGCCCGCCCAGTTCGCGGACCGCCTTCTGCACCTGGCGCAACAGGGGCCGCCGGGCGGTCTCGAACAGCACGAAGTAGGTCTCGCGCCACTGGAACTGGTCGTCTTGGGGAGTCGGCCTCATTCCCAGGTCTCGTCTTCTTCTTCGGCAGGCCCCACACCTCCCGCCCACTCTTCGAGCGCCTCGAGCAAGGCGTCGCGTTCCTCGTGGTTGGCCCACACCACCTCGCCCTGCTCCAGTCGCACCTCGTAGTAGCCTTCGCGCTGGCAATCTTCCGCGCCGCAAAAGTGCGGGGTCGCCGCCACCCACACGACTCGGTACAGCGGCACGTGCTTGTCGTCCAGAACAAAGAATACAGACATCGCTGAATCCGCCGTTTAAGTTGCCGTTCCCAGTTCCGCCGACCGCCGCGTGGCCGCTTCGACGGCCGCGATCAACGCTGCCCGCAGTCCCGCGGCCTCCAGGGCCGCCAGCCCGGCAATGGTCGTGCCGCCGGGACTGGCGACGCGGTCCTTGAGCACGCCCGGTTGTTCGTTGGTTTGGATGACCATCTCGGCCGCTCCCCGCATGGTCTGGGCAGCCAGCTTCAGAGCCAGCTCGCGGGGCAGTCCCATCCGCACTCCGCCGTCGGCGAGGGCCTCGATGATCACGTAGGCGAAGGCCGGCCCGGAACCGGAGAGCCCCGTGACGGCGTCGAGCAGCTTTTCCTCGACTTCGAAGGCCAAGCCCACCGATTGCAGCAACCGTGCCACCAGATGCCCGTCGGCCGGGCGGGCGGAATCGCCGAGGCAGTAGGCGCTGGCCCCCTGCCCGATCAGGCAAGGGGTGTTGGGCATGACTCGCACCAGCCTGGCCGTCGCGCCCAGGCCGCGGGCCAATGCCGCCAGCCCAATGCCGGCGGCCACGGACACGACCAGGTGGCGATCGTCGAGCTTGCCGCGCAGCTCGGCGAAGACCTGGGACATCTGTTGCGGCTTGACTGCCAAAAACACGCAGTCCGACTCGGCCGCCACGCGGGCGTTGTCGCTGGTTGTGCGGGCGCCGGTGGCCTGGGCGAACTCGGCGGCGGCGGCCGGCGCGGGGTCGCTGGCCAGGATCGCGCCGGGGGTTGTCAGCCCCGCTTCCACGAACCCGCGGGCCAGCGCCGTGGCCATGCGTCCGGCGCCGATGAATCCAAATCGTGTTTCTGCCATGCTTCGCGGGCAAGAACAGTGCGGAAAGCCGGTTCTCCAAAGCCGTCCCCATGCTACGCCGGGGAGAGGTGAGAGGGAAGGGGGCGGGGAGGGCCGAAGGCCGAAGGCAGAAGGCAGAAGGACGAACGGCCGAAGGCCGAAGGACGAACGGCCGAAGGCAGAAGGCAGAAGGCAGAAGGCAGAAGGACGAACGGGGACGGCCAGACGAACCCGACGCGCGAGCGAGGAGCTTGCACGATCCACACGCCGGGCCAGACCTTGTCTGCGGACGCAGCAATACGATCCTGGATAGCAGAATTTCCCGGAAAAAAGCCGGCTGGACGGAGCGGGCGGTTTCTGCGACACTCCGCCGCCAAAATCCATCGCCCGATGCGCCTTGCGCCGGCGCGTGGATCTGGTCCACCTGTTGAAGGATTGTCCATGAACCTGCATCCGAGCGGCTGGCGAAGCCGGATTCTACGCGGCCTCGTTTTTTTGGCGGCGATGGGCGTCGTGAGCCTGTCGATGACCGGCTGCGTCAGCGGGGGGCGAAGCACCATGCCGCGTACCGTCGACGAATGGATGGCCCAACCTCGCTTGGATCCTTGACATGAACAGTCCGGCTCGACGGCGGGGGACATTCTGGCGACCGGCGGTTGTTCTGGCCGCCGTGTGGTGTGCCGGCTGCGGCCCGGCGATCCGGGTGAATCGCCACACGAGCGCGTGGCCATTGGCGCGGGACAAGCACCCGGCCCACCAGGACGTGGACCAGGCGTTCATGAAAAAGGTGGCCAAAGATCCCTTCCCGACCGCGCAAGAACGGGGCTTGTTCGGGATGTAGTGCCGCCGGCCGCGCTACGGCGCATGGTCAACTGCGCCGATGCCGAATAGAATCGGCTGGGGCCTGTGCTCGGTTTCCGACGCCTTGCGCGCCTGACGCCCCGTCCTCTGCGCCCTCGAATGAACTCGACGCTGCCGAAATACGAAGTCGTCCTGCTCGGCGCGGGGCACACGAATGCCCACGTCCTGCGGATGTGGCGGATGTCGCCTCTGCCCGACGCCCGGCTGACGGTTGTCTCGAACTATTCCGTCGCCACCTACTCGGGCATGTTGCCCGGCACGCTGGCCGGCCTCTACCCGCCCGAACGGATGCAGATCGACCTGGTCCGGCTGTGCGCGGCGGCCCGCGCCCGGCTGATCCGCTCGCCGGTGGTGGGGCTCGACCGCCAACGGCTGGAACTGTTATTCCAGGACCGACCTGCCCTGCCTTTCGATGTACTGTCGATCGGGATCGGTTCCGTCCCCAACCAGGCCGGCCTGGAAGCCGGCGCCGCCGTGCTGCCAATCAAACCGATGCAAACGTTCCTGGCGCGCCTCGACGAGCGGCTTGATTGCCTCGTGCGGTGCAAGCCGCGCGACGCCTTGCGGTTGGTTGTGGTCGGGGGCGGAGCCGGCGGCGTCGAGATCGCGTTTTGCCTGCCGGCCCACTTGCGGCAGAAGCACCCCACGCAGCCCTTCGAACTTGCGCTGATCGACGGCCACGACGACCTGTTGCCCGGTTTTCCCGACAAGACCGTCGCCATGGCTCGGCGCATCCTGGACGAGCGCGGCGTGCGGCTGGTGCTGGCCCGCACGGTGACCGGCGTCCAAGACGGTCACCTGGCGCTGGACGACGGCAGATTGTTGCGGGCCGATCTTGCGCTGTGGGCCACCAGCGCCAGGGCCGGCGACTTGTTGAAGCGGATGGGGTTGCCCACCGACGAGCAGGGCTTCCTGCTCACCAGGCCGACGCTGCAGACCGTGGCCGATGCGCCGATCTTTGTCGTCGGCGACTCGGGCACTTGCCCGGAGCGTCCCACGCCCAAAGCCGGCGTGTTCGCGGTCCGGCAGGGGCCGATCCTCTGGGAGAACATCGGCCGGCAGTTGCGCGCCGAGCCGCTATTGGAGTACGAGCCGCAACGCGATTTCCTCTCGCTGTTGGCCACCGGCGACGGCCGCGCCTTGCTCAGCTACAAGGGATTCAGCTTTCAGGGCCGCTGGTGCTGGCGGCTGAAGGACTACATCGACGGCCGCTTCATGGACAAGTACCAGGATTACACCCCGATGGCCATGCCGGCCGACCAGGAACGGCTCGAAGCAGCTCAGGCCATGCGCTGCACGGGTTGCGGCGGCAAGATCGGCGCGGCCGTGCTCGCCAGCGTGCTCAAGCGGCTCGATGTCCCCGCCTCCAGTCACGTGTTGTTGGGGCTCGACAAGCCGGACGACGCGGCCATTCTGCAGCCGCCTGGCGGCCGGCCGATTGTGGCGACCGTCGACTTCTTTGCCTCCTTTCTGGACGACCCGTACCTGGTGGGCCGCATTGCGGCGCTCAACTCGCTCAGCGACGTGTTTGCCCTGGGCGCCACGCCGCTGGCGGCGCTGACGATGGCCACGGTTCCCGTGGGGCGCCCCCAGCAGCAGGAGCAGTTGCTCTATGAGCTACTGCACGGCGGTCTGGAAGAACTTCGCCGCGCCGGTGCCACGCTGATCGGCGGCCACACGATCGAAGGGCCGGCGGTGACCATCGGCTTCACGCTGTTGGCCGATGCCGGCCGCGAAAAGCCGACGCTGAAAAGCGGCCTGCGTCCGGGAGACCGCCTGGTGCTGACCAAGCCGTTGGGGTCGGGCATCCTGCTGGCCGCCCAGATGCAGGCCCGCTGCCGGGCCGCGTGGATGGACCCGCTGATCGAAGTTCTGCTGCAAAGCAACGAGCGGCCGGCGGCGCTGGCCCACGAGTTCGAGGTGGACGCGATCACCGACGTGACGGGTTTCGGCCTGGCGGGCCATTTGCTGGAGATGTTGCGGGCCGGCGACGTGGCGGCCGAACTGGATCTTTCCAGGATTCCGCTGCTCGACGGGGTTGCCGAACTGCTGGCCGAGGGTCTGGAGAGCACCTTGGCGCCGGCCAACCGATCGGTGGAAAACGAGATTGAAAACCGCCGTTGGAACGAGACCCGCCTGCCGGGCCCCGCGTCCGACGGGCAGCCGGGGCAGGGGCCTTTGGCGGCCGCCTACCGGGCGTTGTTCGACCCGCAGACGTCCGGCGGGCTTTTGCTCGGAGTGGCCGAGCGACAGCTCGAAGCGCTGTTGGCACGGCTGGCCAGCGAGGGGATAGCGGCCAGCGCGATCGGGCGAGTGGTTGCGGCAGTTGGTTGCGAACCTCGGCTGACGCTCGTGTAAGGTTCGTAGTGACCCGATTTCCATGCTCGTCAGGCGCGGGCGGAGAGCCGCTCGCCGATGAGGGCCAGCATCTGGCCTTCGTCGGGAAAGGCATCGGTCTTGAGCTTCGAGTAAACCAGCTCGCCGTTGAGGCTCAGCTCGAAACAGCCGCCACCCGCGGGGATCAGCGTCAGACTGTGGATCTGCTGCTTGTACGTGGTGAGAATCTGGCTCGCCAAACTGACGGCCTTCGGCTCGTAGTTTCAAACCGAGCAATAGCGCAAGTCGATTTTCATGGCGTGCCTCCTGTTGGCGTGTCCCGGTCAATTCAGCGGGTCTTGGCTTTGCCGCGTGCGGCCTTTTTCCGGCCGGATTTATGAAGGGCGGCAAGGCGGCGGCCGGCACCCTTGTTTATCTTACGCGCGGAAGCCTTGCCGGGCCGCCCCCTT
>JBBDNX010000235.1:0-5621 GCA_040877345.1 Pirellulales bacterium | reverse complement strand
GGGGTAGATTGTCCTGGCCGGAAAAATCGCCCTACTGCTATTTTTCGCCTGATTCGGCGAGTTACGCAGGACCGCCCATTTTGCCTTGTCGTTGAATTTTGCCAGGCATATCTCCGATTTCCAACCTCTAGTTTGGTTAGTCCGGTTCGCTTGCCGGCCAACTGCTCTGGAAAGGGAGGTTCAATCGGTGGCAAAGTCGAAGAAGTCGAACGTGGCAGTGACGATTGACCGGCGTAGCAAGAACGCAAGGCGCAAGCCGGCGGACCGCCGCAGCGTCGACAAGCCTCCAGTGGTCGAACAGCGGCAATTCGTGCGGCGGGTCAAGGTCAATCGCCGCCGCCAGATCGACCCGACCACCTGCGAGCGGGACTACTCGGCCGACGAGGTCGAGTTCATGAATGCCCTGGACGACTACAAGCGGGCCAGTGGCCGGATGTTCCCCACCTGCAGCGAGGTGCTCGAAGTCGTCCGCAGCCTCGGATATGTGAAGCCCGGTTGGAACAAGCTTCCCCCCGTCCCGGCGGAAGCTCCCGCCTGATCCTGCCAATGAGGATCGGTTGCTCTTGCACGGATGCCGCGGGGCCGCTATTCTCCGCCCGCCTTTCTCGCTTTTTCCGACATGCCGGCTCGGCTGCCCGCCGTTTTGAACAGCCGCCGGCCGGCCCCCGCATGGAGGCGCGTGACAACTCGTGGCGCAACCAAGCACCACCGCCGATCGCCATCCGCCCCGCGGCACGAGCCGGGCAGCGCTCGCCTGCACCCTGGCCTGCCTGCCGGCGCTCACCGCCTGCTCCTGGATGTCGCATGGTCAGAATGCTGAAGGCGTCCGCATGTTCGAGCAGGGGCACTACCAGGGCGCCATTCAGCGCTTCCAGCAAGCGATGGCCACCGACCCCAACAATCCCGACGGCTACTACAATCTGGCCGCCGCCTACCACCGCACCGGAAAGCTCAACAACAAGCAGGAAGACCTGGACCAGGCCGAAAGCTTCTACAACCAATGCCTGGACTACGATCTCAACCACCGCGATTGCTATCGCGGCCTGGCGGTGCTGTTGGTCGAGCAGCAACGGACCGAGGAGGCATTCCGCCTGCTCGAAGGCTGGTCCAGCCGCAGTCCCACGTCGGCGGCCGCCCGGGTCGAGCTGGCACGGCTGGCCGAAGAGTTCGGGCGGTTGGAGGAGGCCAAGGAACACCTGCTCGAGGCGCTCACCATCGATCCCTACGATGCCCGCGCCCTGGCCGCGCTGGGCCGCCTGCACGAGACGGCCGGCAATCAGACCCAGGCGCTGGCCGACTACGAGCGGTCGCTCTGGCACGATCGTTTCCAGCCCGAAGTGGCCGCCCGCATCAGCTCGCTCCGCGCCGCCGTCAGTCCCGCCCCCATGGTGACCCCCCTGGGCGGCACCCGCACGGTGAACATCAACCCGGCCAGCGGCCGGCTGTAGCCGCGGAAGGCAGAAGGCAGAAGGCACAAGGACGAAAAAAAAGGCCGTTCGGTCGGCTGACTCCGCAGGAGGGCCGGTTCATTCCAGAGGCACGCACGGCCGCGACACGCCCAATCGTTCGTCCTTCTGCCTTCTGCCTTCCTCCTTCTGCCTTTCCAGGGCTCCTTGACCCCTCGCCCTTCACTCCCTATCCTGCCTTGCTGGCCGGCCGGTTCCGGCGTCCCGACCGATCGCATCTTCCGTTCGCCTTCCTAGGCTCGACCTCGCCCCTCATGCCCCGAGTCATCGTGCTGGATACGTTGGCCCGCGAGGGCCTGGATATTCTCGCTGCCGCGCCCAATATCGAGTACGATGTCCGCACCAATCTGTCGGGCGAAGCGCTCCGCTCGGCCCTGGCCGAGTTCGATGCCGCCATTCTTCGCAGCGGCGTCAAAATCACCGCGGAATCGCTGGCGGGCAACCGACGCTTGAAGGCCATCGTGCGCGCCGGCGTCGGCACCGACAACATCGACAAGACGGCCGCCACCCGCTTGGGCATCGTGGTGATGAACACGCCCACCGGCAACACGCTGAGCACGGCCGAGCACACGATCGCCATGATGATGGCCCTTTCCCGCAATATCGCGCCGGCCTACCAGAGCCTGATCGAAGGGCGTTGGGACCGGGGCCGCTACATGGGCAGCCAACTGGCCGACAAGACGATCGGCATCATCGGCCTGGGGCGTATCGGGCAGGCGGTGGCGGTGCGTGCCAAGGCGCTCGAGATGCGGGTGCTCGGATACGACCCGTTTCTTTCCAGCCAGCGCGCGCAAGAGTTGGGGATTGAGACGCTTGCGACGGTGCACGATATGCTGCCGAAGGTCGACTACCTGACCGTGCACACCCCGCTGACGCCGGAGACGCGCAACCTCATCAGCCACAAGGAAATCGAAATGCTGCGGCCCGGCGCGCGGCTGATCAACTGCGCCCGCGGCGGCATCTACGACGAGGCCGCCCTGCTGGCAGGGCTTGAGAGCGGCCGGCTGGCCGGAGTGGCTCTCGACGTATTTGCCGCCGAACCGTGCACGAACAGCCCGCTGTTCGGCAGGCCGGGAGTGCTGGCCACGCCGCATTTGGGCGCCAGCACCGAGGAGGCCCAGACCCAGGTCGCGGCGGAAGGCGCCGCGCTGCTGGTCGACTTTTTGACGACTGGGGCCATTCGTCACGCCGTCAACGTGGTCTCGGTGGATCCGAAGAAGCTGGCCGGCTTGCGGGATTACCTGGACGTGGCCTACCGGCTGGGACTGCTGCTGGCGCAGCTCGATCGGACTCCGGCCAAGGCCTGCCGCTTGTGCTACCGTGGCGAAGTGGCCTCCAAGGATACCAAGCTGCTCACCGCGACCGTGGCCGCCGGCTTGCTGCAGCACGCCCTGGAGGAAGAGATCAACTTCGTCAACGCCGAGGTGCTGCTGCGGGAACGTGGCATCGAGCTGGTCGAACAGACGAGCAGCGACCGGGGGGCGTTCAGCTCGGTGATCCTTGCCGAACTGGAAACCGAGTCGCGGACGTACAAGGCGGCGGGCACTCTGTTCGGCCACAACATGGCCCGGCTGGTCCAGCTTGGCGATTACCGGCTGGACGCCTACCTGGACGGGATTCTGATGATCTTCACGCACCGCGACGTGCCCGGCATCGTCGGCAAAGTCGGCACGATCTTCGGCGCCCACCGGGTCAATATCGCCCAGATGGCCGTCGGCCGGCAGCGGCCGGGTGGCGACGCCATCGGGGTTTTGAACCTCGATAATCCGCCTCCCGCCCAGGCCCTGGAGGAGGTGCTGGCCAACCCCGACATCCTCAGCGCCAGCGTGATCCACCTGCCCCCGGCGGGCGAGCTGCCCGCCTGGCTTGCTGGCTGACTCGCAAGCCGTACAACCCGCCCGAAACTCCGTCCTGCCGCGAATTCACTGGCTTGTTCAATTGTTTCTCTTTATCCAGCCTGCCAAAGCGGCCGATATCCCAGGTCGGGCGGGCAAGTTCGCGCCAACTCGTGCTCGGTTGGCACCAGACACTTCCTCACGGGGCTGATAGATGTCCGACGCTCAACTGGCCGATCAAGTGCGCACCGTGCTGAAGCGAAATCCCCACGTGCCTCACCGCAAGCTGCGATTCGAAGCCAGCCAGGGGCACGTTACGCTTCGGGGCGTGGTCCGCTCGTATTATCAGAAGCAGATGGCCCAAGAGGCCTTGCGCGAGCTGGAAGGCGTCGAGCACATCGAGAACCAGCTCGAGGTGAGCTGGGCTTAGAGCAGCTTCTTCAGCGCTGCTATCGCGGCATCGTAGTTTGGCTCCTCAGCCACTTCCTTGACCTGCTCGGCATGGACCACCTTGCCATCGCGGTCCAGCACGAACGTGCCGCGGGCCAGGATCTTCAGCTCCTCGATCAACATGCCCCAGTTTCGGCCGAACGTACGGTCCTGGTAGTCGCTGGCACTCTTGAGATTGGTGATCCCTTCCGCTCCGCAGAAGCGGTTCATGGCGAACGGCAGGTCGAGGCTGACCGTCAAGGCGTTGATCCGGTCGCCGAAGGCCGCCAACTGCTGGTTGAAGTTCTTGGTCTGCTTCTGGCAGACCGGCGTGTCGAGCGAAGGGACGACGCTGATCATGGTGGGCTTGCCCTTCAGGTCCGAGGGTTTGATCTCCTGCATCGCGCCGTCGGCGAATCGGTGCAACCTGAAGTCGGGGGCCTGTTGTCCCACGGTGACTGGGTTGCCTGCCAGGGTCAGCGGGCTTCCTTTGAACGTGACGGCTCCGGGACGCGACATGGCAAGATTTCCTTCAAAACTAGAGAACCTGGGTGGCTGTTAACTGACCGGAGCAAGTAGTATCCCGTTTCCAGGCGGCCGTTCAAGGGCCCGTCTGATAGCATTTGCCGGCGCGAAAAAAAACCACGGCGCGAGCGCTTGCAGACCGGCGGCAAGCCTTTATGATTGATCGTTCCAGGCCGGAGGAAATGTGGCGGCCGGCCTCTCTTGGCGGACCTTTTGAAGGAGCATATTCCATGGTCCAGCTCGCAGCGGGCAAAGTCGTCCCGGCCCAGGATGCTTCGGGCGATGTTGCGTCGGGCCATGTCGCTCCGGGTTGGATTCGCGACGTCGAGCGCGGCCCGGACTGGCTCTTCATCACGCTCAACAGCGTCGGCGAGGATCCTTCGCAGCTCGCCGAGAGCGTCTGGTCGCTGGTCCAGCAGCACTTCACCTATCGGCTCGTCCTGGATTGCCAGCGGGTCAAGCTGCTCTCGAGCACGCTGATTGCCCAGTTGCTCACGCTGGAGCAGCGGCTGCACGCCCATGGCGGGCTGCTGCGGTTGTGTGCTCTTTCCGAGCCCAACCAGCGGGTTCTCCAGCAGTGCCGTCTTGCCGGCCGGTTTCCCCGCTTCTGCGACCGCGTCGAAGCCGTCCTCGGCCACCGCCCACTGCAGCCCCGCTGAGGGGATGGCAGGAGACGGCAAGCTAGAGGGGATTAGGCGAACGCGGGGCGAACGAAGACTGGGGCACGCTACCGCTTTGCCACCAGCCACCCGCCGAGGGTCGTCGCCAGGTGCCACTGCTGGCTTGCCCAGCAGTGTCCGGGCTTTCAACTACGGGATGCTTCTTCCAGCGGTGCTGCTCGCCAAAGGGGCCGTTTTAGGCCATAATGAGTCCGCTCGATCCCCGTTACGATTCCCGCGCTTCGTGCCCCACCCTGAGGCGGGATACATGGCCTGGTTCCCCTGCCAATCGAAATGTCCGCGTAGCAACTGCCGGCCTCGCGCCACGGAAAGGCGCGCGATGGCCGCCGGGACCGCGTTGCTGCTTGGGGCTGTGGTGACGAGTTGGCCACGGGTCCTTGCCGCAGACGCGGTATCGGAAGCGGGCCCCAATACCGCGGGCCGGCAGGTCGACTTCGCCCGCGACATCCAGCCGATTCTGGTCAAACGTTGTTTCTCGTGTCACGGACCCGACCAGGCGGAAGGTGGGCTCCGGCTGCACCAGGAGGAAGCGGCCCTGGCCGAGCTCGACTCGGGCGAGCACGCCATTGTCCCCGGCAACGTCCAGGCCAGCGCCCTGGTGTCTCGCATCTCCGCCGCGGATGAATCGGTGAGGATGCCGCTGGACGACAAGCCGCTGTCGGCGGAGGAAATTGCCCTGATCACTG
>JBBDNX010000234.1:0-5627 GCA_040877345.1 Pirellulales bacterium | reverse complement strand
CGCTTTCGAGGCATCCCCTCTTTTCTCATCCCCTATAGCCGACTTCTCTGCTTCCCGGGTCGGAGGCCGCGTCATGCCGGGCGTGAACTTCGCAGTCGTGCGGGAGCAGGTCTCGATGGCCGACGTGCTGCGGCTGTTGCGGTTCGCGCCGGCCAGGATGCGAGGCGACCAGCTTCGCGGCCCGTGTCCGGTGCATGAGTCGCGTGGTCGGCAGAGCCGTTCGTTCTCGGTGAACGTGCGGCGGGGGCGGTACCATTGCTTCCGCTGCGGCTCGCGTGGGAACGCCTTGGAGTTGTGGGCTGCGGCTCGGAAGCTGACGCTGCCCGCGGCGGCGATCGAGTTGTGTGAGTTGTGGGGATGGACGTGCCTTGGATCCAGCGATGGTGACACGAGGAGCGAAGGAAGCAAACGACCGCAGAGCTTACCGTCCGTTATCCCGACTAGCAACTCGACAGCCACGCTGCATGCCAGCCGAACGACGTACCCAACCGAAAAACCAAATACCAAAGCAGGAGCGAAAACGAAGCCCAAAAGACTTCGCCGGGAGGGTCTGCCCCCTCGGCGAACGTTCGTAGTCAAAAAATCCGGGAGCGCCCCTTGACCCCGCAAACTCTTTCAGGGACAGCCGCCCGCCGCTACTCCAGAACTCTGGCGAGTCCTGCTACTCCAGAACTCTGGCGAGTCCTGCTACGGGCGATAGAGGCCGGCGTGCTGGATGTATTTTTCGACGGCACGCGGCGTCTGGTAGCGAATGCTCAAGCCGGCGGCGACGCGGCGGCGGATCTCGCTGCTGCTGAGCTCGACCAGCGGCATGTCGACCTGGTGCCGGCGGAATTCGGCCAGCCGAGCCGGCGCTACAAACGGCGCCAGGCAATCGAAATCGACTTGGGCCCCCGACCGGCGTGCCACCAGAGGGGCGGCCAACTCAAGAATGCGGCCCGGCTCGCGCCAGGTGGGCAGATCGCGTAGCGAGTCGGCCCCCAACAGCAGGAACAGCTCGCTGCCGGGGTACTCGGTGGCCATGGCGGCCAGCGTGTCGACCGTGTAACTCAGGCCGCCCCGGTCGACCTCCATCGTGCCCACCGCGAACGACTCCTGGCCGCCGATCGCCAACTCGAGCATTTCGACCCGCTGGGCGGCCGGAGCCAACTCGCGATCCAGCTTGTGGGGGGGCACCGCCGCCGGCACGAACCAGACCGTGTCCAACCCGGCGGCCTCCCGGCAGAGCTCGGCCAACAGCAGGTGCCCATAGTGCACCGGATCGAACGTGCCGCCGAATAACCCCAAACGCATACGCAACCGCTCCGGCTTGTCAGCCAAGCGCCGTGGTGTGATATTGCACGGGCAGCCTTCAGTGTCCGATTTTAAGTGTCCGATTATGGTAGTCGCCCATCGTGCCGCATCACAAGCAGCATCAACTCTTCGACTTGCAGCCGCCGGCCTGGGAAATTGACGACGCCCAGCAAGCGTGGATTGCCTCGGTGGTCATTCCCAGCGGTCCGGCGGGCGAATTCGACTACCTGGTGCCCGAAGAGCTGCGTTCGCAACTGGCGGTCGGGTGCCGGGTTCGGGTTCCGCTGGGCCGTGGCGACCGGCAGGTCCTGGGGTACTGCGTCCGGCTCGAATACCGCCTGGCGGGCGCTCGGCGGCTCAAGCCGTTGCAGCAGGTCGTCGACGTGCAGACGCTGCTGAGCCCATCGATGCTGCGGCTGACGCACTGGATATCCGAGCGCTACCTGTGCCCGCTGGCCCAAGTGCTCGAAGCGGTGCTGCCGGCCGGCGTGCGAGAGCAATCGGGCACCAGGTCGGTCACGCTGCTGTCGGTCACGGCGGAGGCGGCCTCGCGGCTGGCCGAGCTCAAGCTTCCCGCGAAGCAGGCCCGGGTGCTGGCGCTGCTGGCTGCGAGCCCGTCGCCTTTAACTGCCGCCCAGCTTGCCAAGGCCGCCGGCTGCACCCAGGCCCCGATCACGGCGCTGCGCCGGCGGGGGTTAGTCGAGGCGGCGGCGCAACGGGTGTCCCGGCCGATCGAGGTCATGGCCGATGGCGTGGTGGAAGCGAACCTGGTGCCCAATGCCGACCAGCAGCGGGCGCTGGAGGCGATCCTGGGCGCGCTGCGGGGCCGGCGGCACGAGACGATCCTGTTGCACGGCATCACGGGGAGCGGCAAGACGGAAGTCTATATCCGGGCCATTCAGGAGGTGGTGAGCTATGGCCGCCAGGCGATCGTGCTGGTGCCGGAGATCAGCCTGACTCCCCAGGCGCAAGAGAGGTTTCGGGCCCGATTCGGCCGCGTCGCCGTGCTGCACAGCCACTTGAGCGATGCGCAGCGGCACGCCGAGTGGCAACGGATTGCGCGGGGCGAGGCGCCGGTGGTGGTGGGCGCCCGCAGCGCGGTGTTCGCACCGGTGCCCCACTTGGGGCTGCTGGTGCTCGACGAAGAGCACGAATCGTCGTTCAAGCAGGACACGGCCCCCAGGTACCATGCGCGGGACGTGGCCATCGAACGCGCCCGGGCCGAAGGGGTGCCGCTGGTGCTTGGTTCGGCAACGCCCTCGCTGGAAAGCTGGCACCGCGGCCAGACCGGCAAGTATCGCCTGATCTCGATGCCGCGGCGCGTGTTCGACCGTCCCTTGCCGTCGGTGATTGCGGTCGACTTGCGCAACGAAGGGCGCGAGCGGATCTTCAGCGGTGCTGTCAGCCGGCCGTTGCAGGCCGCCATGAACGAGGCGCTGTCGAGTGGCGGGCAGGTGATCCTGCTCTTGAATCGCAGGGGCTTCAGCACGCACCTGCAATGTGGCGCGTGCGGGGGGACGGTGCGCTGCCCGCACTGCGACATCGCTCTGACGCACCACCGGTCGGCCCAGGTAGCGCTGTGCCATTACTGCAATTATTCGATGGCGGCGCCTACGCACTGCCCGGACTGCGGCGCGGAGGGGATCCGCTACGGGGGCTTGGGCACGCAACGGCTGGAGGCGGAGGTGCGGGCGCGGTTTGCCGACTATCCGTGCCTGCGGATGGACACCGACACGATGCAAGCTCCCGGCAGCCACGCGCGGGCGCTGGAGGCCTTCCGATCGGGCCAGGTCCGCATCCTGCTGGGGACGCAGATGATCGCCAAGGGGCTCGATTATCCGAACGTGACGCTGGTGGGGGTGATCAACGCGGACACGGCGCTGCACCTGCCCGATTTTCGGGCGGCGGAACGCACGTTTCAGCTTCTGGTGCAGGTGGCCGGACGGACCGGGCGCGGTCCCAAGGGAGGCCGCGTGCTAGTCCAGACGTTCAATCCGGATCACGCGGCGATCAGGTCGGCGCTCAAGCACGATTACCAGGAGTTCGCTTCGCGTGAGCTGCCGTCGCGGGAGAAGCTGGGTTACCCGCCGTATGGGCGGATGGTTCGGCTGGTGATCCGCGGCCCGGTCCAGCCCGTGGTGCGGCAGTTCACCGAGCAGATTGCGGCAGGGTTGGACGCGGCGCTGGCGGCGCTGGGCGTGGAGGCGCGCCTGTTGGGTCCGGCGCCGGCTCCGATTGCCAAGCTGCGTGGCCGGTTTCGTTTTCAACTGCAGGTTCAGAGCGAGCGAGACGAGGAAGTGCGGCGAGCAGTTCGGGCGGTGACGGCGGAGTTGAAGCCGCCGAACGAGGTGCAGTGGATCGTGGACGTGGATCCGCTGGACATGCTGTGAGGTCATACGTCATTGGTCATTTGTCATTGGTCGCTTGACAATGACCAATGACAAATGACAAATGACAACTGGGTTTTGCTCTTGGCCCTTGCGGCGCAGGGACTTAGAATACGTGGGAAGGCAACTCCCGACGGTCTCGAAGCGTCATGTCGTATCGGTCTCTGAAACACGTCCTGGGCGAGACGAGCCTGGAGCGCAAGTGCCGGTTTTTGTTCGGCATTTGCCTGTTGACGTTGATCACCGGCAGCTTCTGGCTGTACGGGTCGATGACCGACAAACTGGTCGAGCGCCAGAACCCCTCCAAGGGGCGGCTGCTCGTCGACACGTCGATGGTGCTGACCCACTGGGAGAAGACCGACGTAACGGACACGAGCAAGGCAGAAGATTGGCTGCCTTACATCGACCAGTTGCGGAGGAGCCTTTATAAGCACGATTACCAGTGGAATTTCATCCGGGCGGACAGCGACGATGCGAGCAAGGGCCCTGCCGGCGCTCTGGAGCGGCAATTGGTCGAGGAATTCCGCGAGCCGCTGAAGGATCCGGCCCAGGAAGAGAATCCCAGGCGGCGGAATGGATCGCACGGCGAATTCACCGACGGGCGCGATCGCTATCTGTACTACCAGCCGATTTATATCGAAGGGTCGGCCTGCGCGAACTGCCACAAGCTGATGACCGGCGACATCGCCGACGGAGAGCTGTTTGCGATCGCCAAGATATCGATGCCCAACGAGCTGACGAGGAAGGACCAGAATCGGAACCGGGCGCTCTTGTTGACGGCGGCGATCATCACGGTTTTTGCCGCGATGATCGTGGCCTACGTGATCGTGCGGTACGTGATCGTCAAGCCGCTGCAGCACCTGCGCGACGTGAGCGACGCCGTCAGCCACGGCAGCCTGGAACAGCGGGCCGAGATCCACACGGCCGACGAGTTCGAGGAGCTGGGCGTGGCGTTCAACCGCATGCTGGGGCACCTGATCACGGCGCAGGAGGAGTTGCGGCGCGTGAACAGCAGCCTGGACCTGAAGGTGGACGAGCTGGCGCAGGCCAACATGCGGCTGTTCGAGCTGAACCGGCTGAAGAGCGATTTTCTGGCCACGATGAGCCATGAGCTGCGGACGCCCTTGAACAGCATCATCGGTTTCAGCGAGGTGCTGACTTCGATCAAGTCGCTGGACGAGAAGCAGCGGCGCTACGTGCTGAACATCCAGAAGTCGGGCAAGATGCTGCTGGACATGATCAACGACATCCTGGACCTGGCCAAGATCGAAAGCGGCAAGATGGAGCTGCGGCCCAGCGAGTTCAGGATCGAACACGTCATCGCGGCGCAGTGCGACATGGCGCGGCCGCTGGCCGAAAGGAAGAACATCGACATCGAGACCGAGGTGGAAGGCCGGCTGCCCGAGCTGTTCCAGGACCAGGGCAAGGTCCAGCAGATCTTGAACAACCTGTTGTCGAACGCCATCAAGTTCACGCCGGAAGGGGGGCGGGTGATGATTTCGGCGCGCCGCGGCCCGGACAGCGACCTGCTGCTGACGGTGGCCGATACGGGCGTGGGCATCGCGGAGCCGGACCAGACGCAGATCTTTGAAAAGTTCCGGCAGGGAAACACCGTGATGCCCAGCGGAGACGCCATGACCCGAGAGTACTCGGGCACGGGCCTGGGGCTGTCGATCGTCAAGGAACTGTGCAAGCTGCTGGGCGGCGAGATCAGCCTGGCGAGCGAGTTGGGCAAAGGGAGCGTGTTCACCGCCCGCTTGCCGTGGACACTCCCCTTCCAACCGAGGACGGAGGAATTGCTTTCCGACTCGTCGGTCGACCTGGTCAGGCCGCCGGCGGACAAACTGGCGATGCCGTTCGACCCCGCCGTGTCGGCGGCGCCCTCGGTGGAGTCGTAGCAGGCAAATGGGGTTGCTAGGAACGAGCTGCCTCACGCGGAGCGTGAGG
>JBBDNX010000233.1:0-5633 GCA_040877345.1 Pirellulales bacterium | reverse complement strand
CGACGACGCTCACGCGCGACCTCGATGGCCTGCTCACCGGCTACGGCCCCTTCACCCTGACGCGCGGCGGTCCCGCCAGGCTGCCCAGCCAGGTAAGCGACGGCAACCTGGACATGAGCCTGACCTTTGACACGCTGGCCCGACTGGCCAGCCGCACCCACACGGCAGGCGGGCAGCAGGTCTACCAGGTGCAGCTCACCCGCGACGTCGCCGGCCGGATCACGCGGAAGGATGAGACGGTGGCCGGCACGGCCCACACCTACGACTACCTCTACAACGCCGACGGCCAGTTGACCGAGGTCCGCCGGGATGGCGCGGTCGTCGAGCGCTACGCCTACGACGCCAACGGCAACCGGATCAGCCGCCAAGTGGGAGTCGACCCGGCGGAGGCGGCGAGCTACGACGCCCAGGATCGCCTCCTGCAGCGGGGCGGCGTCGCCTACCAGTTCGACGTGGACGGCTACCTGGTACAGCGCGGCGGCGACACGTTCCAGTACAGCACACGGGGCGAGCTGCTCCAGGCCACGGCGGGCGGCCAGACCGTCAGTTACACCTACGACGGCCTGGCCCGGCGCGTGGGCCGAACGGACGGCACGGGGACGTACCAGTACATGTACGGGAACCCGGAAAACGCCTTCCAGGTGACGGCGACGCGCGCCCCCTCGGGCCAGCTCACCACGCTCTTCTACGACGAGGCCGGTCTGCTGTTCGCCCTGGAGCGCGGCGGCGTGCGCTTCTACGTCGCCGCCGACCAGGTGGGCACGCCGCGGGTAGTCAGCGACGCCGCGGGCCAGGCCGTGAAGGTCCTGGAGTACGACAGCTTCGGCAGCCTGATGGCCGACAGCAACCCGGGCTTTGATCTGCCGGTCGGCTTCGCGGGCGGGCTGGCGGACGCGGCCACGGGGCTGGTGCGCTTCGGGCTGCGGGACTACGACCCGGCGGCCGTACGCTGGGCGCCACGCGACCCCGCCGTCTTCGACGGCGGCCAGGCCAACCTCTACGCCTACGTCAACAACAACCCCGTGAGCCTGACCGACGCGACCGGCCTCACCTCGCTGGAGGGGTCGCTCTACGCGGGTATCGGGGTCGGGGTGAAGATCGCTACCGATTGGGAAGGAGGTTTCTCGGTCTGCTACGAGGTGGGCTTCGGGGTCGGCGGCGGGGTGTCTGTGGACCCGTTTGCGGAACTGGACCGAAGCGACATAAAGGTGGTGGGCGAGCTCACTGGAACGGCCGGTTTCGTTAGCGCGAGCGCAAAACTCGAGCTGGGCGACTGCGGCTTCGCGGGGGAGGCCAAGGGTTGCGTCGGCCCGCTTTGTTTCAAGACAGGCAGCGAGGGCCCGGGCGTCGAGCTGAACGAGCGCCTGCTGGACGGGAAGGAGATGTTCAGCCGGATTGGGGCCAAGGCCGAGGGGAAGGTGGCGGGGCAGTTCTGTATCAAATGGTGAAAGGGTGGTGTAAAGGGGACAGGTCCATTTTAGGTGGTGTAAAGGGGTGTAAAGGGGACAGGTCCATTTTATGAAATGCCCCGGGGGTCATCGCGGGCGGCGGGGGCGGCCGCGGGGACGAAGCGTTGATTCAAGGCCCAATTGCTCCGCCGGGCTCCAGGTGTCGGACGAAGCCGGCCCCCTCGTCCTCGTACAGGTGAACCAGCGTCTCCGTGTCGCTTGACGTTCGAAACGTGTGTCCCGAGCCTTCCAGCCGTTTGCGGAGCGTGCGGTAGTTGTAGATCTCGCCGTTGAAGACCACCCAAACGCTGCCGTCTTCGTTGGATAATGGCTGCGCGCCGCCGGCCACGTCGATAATCGAGAGGCGCCGGAAGCCCAGCGCCACGCCGGCCACCGATCCCGGGTACGAGTGGCTCGCCACCTCGCTGGTATAGCACCCTTGGTCGTCCGGTCCGCGGTGCCTGAGCACCTCGGTCATCGAGAGCAGCGTCTCGTGCGCGAGCGGCTCGCCCGCCTCCGTCCAGACTCCCCCTGTAATTCCGCACATGGTTGTCGAGTTGAGAAGCTCTCTTGGAAGTAGCTCGGCACGAAGCCCTCACTGCGCCGGGGTGCTTAGTGCGGGCCCTCCTCCACGCAATAAAGATGGCCGAATGTCCGCAGGAAAATCTGCCCGTCGGACAGCGCGGGCGTCGAGTTGCTCGGCTCGCCCAGCTCGTTGCTGGCCAACAGCTCCAGCTTTTCCGCGTTTGGGGCGAAGACGTGCGTGGTGCCGACCTGGTTGGTCACGTACAACCGGCCCTCGGCGGCCAGGATCGATCCCCGGACGCCGCCACCAGGCAGGCGGTCTTTCCAGATCTCCTTGCCGGTCTCGAGCTCAAGGCACTGGGCGATGCCGTCGGCGTTGGCCATGTAGATGTGCCGGTCGATGATCACGCCGGAGCCGATCCGCTGGGGATTTCGCTCGGAGACATACCACAAGCGGTTGGTCTGGGTAATGTTGCCGGAGCCGCCCAGCTTGAAGCCGATGGCCGGGCCGTGATACCCGCCCATGGCAACCGCCATCGGCCCCTCGACCAGGCACGACGTGTAGACCAGGTCGCCCAAGCCGTCGCAGCTCCAGAGCACCTCGCCGGTCCGCGGGTCGTAGCCTTGCACGTGGTGCGGCAGGCTGACGATCACCTGCTCGCGTCCCTCGACCGTGGCCACCACCGGCGTGCTCCACGAGCCCACCCAGATCGGCTTCTCCCCCGGCGTTTCCTGGCCTTCGTCCCCGCCGGGCTCGTCGACTTGCCAGATCGTCTCGCCCGTGTCGGCGTTGATCGCCGTGACGAAAGTCCGCTCGCCGGGGCCGCAGTTCAACAAGATCGCGCCGCTCGCCTCGTGGAACACGGGCGAGGAGCCATACCCCCAGATGTGCCGGAACACGCCCAGGTCCCGCGACCAGAGCTCGTTGCCCTCCACGTCGTAGCAGTACAAACCGGCCGAGCCGTGCCAGGCCACGATGCGCCGGCCGTCGCTGGCGGGCGACGAGCCGCAATAGGGGTTGGTCCCGTGGGTGGGATCTTCGCCTTCAAACCGCACGACTTGCGACCACACCTGCCGGCCGCTGTCGCGATCGAAGCAATACAGTCCGCGGTCCTTGCCGCCGTCGCTGGCGCAGGTCACGAACACCCGCTTGCCTACCACGATTGGGCTGGAGTTGCCCGGCCCCGCCAGCGGCGTCTTCCACTTGATGTTCTTGTCCGGCCCCCAACTGGTCGGCACGCCCGTTTCGTCCGAGATACCCGTGCCGGCCGGGCCGCGAAATGACATGAATTCGCCGCCCCGGGACGAAGCGGCCAGTGCCAGGAGCAGCAGGGTCGTCAAGACTTGCTTGCAGGTCATGCGAATCTCCAGAGTTTGCTCAACGAACACGCAATGTGAGGGCAAGCCGGCAGTGCTGCTGCCTCAGCAGGCAGAACCCGCTCCGACAGTTTAACTCGAAAGCTATGCGATCAACCAGACCCGACCGAAGTACGTACCAATCGTCACTTTATAGATTGACCCGTCGTCTAAGCTGCCGTAACATTCCGGTTGAAGCAGGCGCTGTCCAGGAAGTTAGGATCAAGCTCGCACCCGGCGGCCCGTGCAGCAACCACGCAAGTGGTCAAGGCTAATGAATTATCTGCATTACCAGTTTGATCTTTCGCCGCACGACGCGATTCAAGTCGTTCTTGATCGTCAGGCGAACGTACGGCTGCTCGATGAGGTGAATTACCAAAAATATCGCCGCGGCGAGCATCACCAATACTACGGTGGGCTGGCGAAGACAACCTCTGTCACGCTCGAGGCACCGCGGGAGGGGCGCTGGCATCTGGTAATTGATCTGGGTGGATATCCCGGAAGGGTCCGAGCCGCTGTTGAAAAGCTTAGCAAGGCCCAGGCTTGAAGAGACGGCATGGAAAACCAGGACTTTGGGCCTGCCATTCGCCGCGCTCGCTTCGACCAGTTGACGCTCTACGAAATCTCCGATAACGAATTGGAGATTCTCGCGCGCGGATCTCCCGCTTTTACATTCCTGAATTTTGCCATTGGTTTGGCCAGCGCTTTCGTCTCCTGCGTTACCGCGCTGCTCACCACGACCATGGGTGACAGAACATTCACCGTTTTTGTCGTGGTTGCGTCCGTCAGTAGCATTACCGCTGCCGTCCTCTTTTTCCTCTGGAACAGAGAACGTCAGTCACTGCACGATGTTGTTGCTCAGATCAGGCGCCGATTGCCTCCGGAAGGCGCGCCGGTTGCACCGGTCGTTCGACCGGATTTGTAGGGCCGGACGACCGCCTCAAGTCAGCAACGCCGCCTCGGCCACCAGGCCTGGACCAAACCCCAGGGCGACGCAGGGCCGAGCGGCCTGCCGCCTCCGCAAGCGATCGAGGATGAACAGCACCGTAGGCGACGACATGTTGCCAAACTCCGACAGCACTTCACGCGACGTGGTCAGGTGACCGGCGTCGAGTCCCAACGCCTGCTCGACCGCCAGCAGGATGCGCGGTCCGCCGGGGTGCACGGCCCAGGAGCCAATGTCGTCCAGGGCCAGATGCTGGCCGGCGAGCCAGTCGGCCAGCCAGCCGGCGAGATGCTGCTTGATCAGGTCCGGCACGCGGGGCGAAAGTGCCATCTCAAAGCCGTGGTCGCCGACCGTCCAAGTCATGGCGTCGGCCGAGTCGGGCAGCAAGCACGAGCCGGTGGCCGTAACGGTCCATGCGGGCTCGCTCGTCGTGCCGCCGTCGTGTTCCAATGGCTTGAAAACCAGCGGGCGGCCGTTGGCTTGCGAGACCTCCTCGACACGGTCGCCTGCGCGACCGCCGCCGACGATGGCCGCTGCGCCGTCGGCGAAGATGGCGTTGCCGATGAACCGTATCGGATCCCAGCGGAAGCGATAGTGCAGGCTGCACAGCTCCACGGCGCACAGCAGGATGCGGGCTTCAGGATCGCCGGCGGCAAAGGCCTGGGCCACGCGCAGGCCGTTGATCGCGCCATGACAGCCCATAAAGCCGACGTGCGTCCGCAGGACCGTGGGCGATAGTCCCAGGCCGTTGATCAAGGCCAGATCGACGCCCGGAGCGGCGAAGCCGGTACACGAGACGGTCACCAGGTGCGAGACGGCGGCGGCTTCAACGGCCGACTCCGCCAGTGCCGTGCGCGAAGCCTTGAGCGCCAGCGGCGAAGCATGTTCGGCGTAGAACTGCATCCGCTCCTGGGTGGTCGGCCCAAGCTGCACGAGCGTCCGCAGATTGCCGCCGGGCTCCTGCTCGGGCTCGACCCACTCCAGGGCTATGCGGTGCGGCAGAACCGTGTAGCGCATGCCGACGCCCGACCGGCGATAGAGCACCTTGAGCAAAGTGGCTTGTTCCTCCGTGGCCGAGCAGACCTGGCGGGCCAGCTCGGCCGCTTCGGTCTGAGTCATGGAGTGCGGGGGCAGGGCCGTGCCCAATCCCAGGATGCGAAAGCTCATTCGATGCTCGATTGTGTTGATTCAGGTGGTAGCCGGAACGACCCGTGTCGCCTTGCCGCTTTGGCGGGCGCCCCAGGTCAGCAGTTGCGGAAAACGACGCACCAGCGGCAACGTGCAGCGGACGGCGGCTGGGTGCATGGCCCAATGCGCTACGGCCGCCGCCGCGCGAATCCGCGGCGCGAAGGCACGGC
>JBBDNX010000232.1:0-1112 GCA_040877345.1 Pirellulales bacterium | reverse complement strand
AGTTCATGCTCAAGTCGGCCACCAACTCGTTGGAGTACCAGCAGGAAGAGCTCGATCAACTGGAAAAGATGTACAAGGCCGACGATCTGACCGAGGAGACGGAGGAGATCATCCTCAAGCGGGCCAAGAACGACGTGGAATTCGCCAGCTTCTACGTGGAGTACGCCAGAGTCAACAGCCAGCAGTCGCTGCAGGTCTTCCTGCCCCGCGAGGAGCTGATGCTCAAGGAACGTGCCCGCCGCACGTCTCTAGAGTTGGAGCGGGCCAAGGTGACCTTGCCCGTCACATTGAATAAGGTCAAGCTCGGCATGGCGAAGATGCTGCAAGATCATGCCAAGGCGGCCGAGCGGCTGACCACGCTCAAAAAGGACCGCGAGGCGATGGTCGTCAAGGCGCCCACCGACGGGATCCTTTACTACGGTCAATGCCAGCGCGGCAAGTGGTCCAGCTCGGCCGGAAGCGAGGGGAAATACGTCAAGGGAGCAACGTTGACGCCCAAGGCCGTATTCATGACCATTGTGCAGCCCAGGCCGATGTTCGTCCGCACGTCGACGGCCGAAAAGGACCTGGCCCATGTGCAGGCTGGCGTGACCGGCCGCGTCACCAGCGTGGCGTATCCTCATTCGAAACTGCCGGCCAAGGTCGAATCGGTGGCGGCCGTTCCCACGGCGGACGGCACCTTCGACACCAAAATCACGGTGGAGCTGCCCGCCGATCTGACCGCCCTGCTGCCGGGGATGACCTCGAACGTGACTGTGGTGGCTTACAACAAGCCGGATGCCATCGCCGTCCCCGCCTCGGCCGTTTTCGAGGAGGCCGACGGCAAGCACTACGTGTACCGCGTGGGCGCCGACGATAGCCACCAAAAGGCCGAAGTCACCGTAGGCAAACGCACGGACGACAAGGCTGAGATCGTACAAGGCTTGCTGGAAGGCGACACGATTTTACTTGCAAAGCCGCCGGGAGAGTAAGGAATCACCAAAGAAATAACTTCGACGGAATCGAGCGACCTGGGTGGCTGGGACAAAGCGATAAGCGTGCCCCAGTTGCGATGTGAGGAAGTTATTCTTCGGCCGAGCCTAAGGCGGCTTTGATCGCAATGAAGGCCCAGT
>JBBDNX010000231.1:0-5684 GCA_040877345.1 Pirellulales bacterium | reverse complement strand
GCCATCCATTTCGGGCATCAGAATGTCGCTGACGATGGCGTCGTAATCGATGGAAGCGATCTGGGTCAGCGCCATGTGCGGCGATGCGCAGGTGTCGATGCTGACGCCGGCCAGGCGGTTGCGGACGCTTTCCGGCAAGGCCAGCAGCGTGGCCTTATCGTCGTCGATGATCAATACGGAAGCCGCGGTCACAGATCGGTTATCCGAAGGATCTTGCCAACCGAAGCACGCCAGAAGCTTTGCAGACGAGGCGGCCGCGCACAGGGCAGCGTCCGTGACCGCGTGGCCAAAAGGTGGGAAATAAAAAGGGCCGTTCGCCGCCACGACGGGGTCAAACACCATTGTCCGCGCGGCGGGCGCATCCGTCAACTGGCTGGGCGGCGGAAATCCTTCACGGCGAGCGACGCGCCGGGAGAGCCCGCCCGGCCATGGTAGAATGGCATCGCCAGGGCGCGCCGGTCGCGTTCCACTCGCCTCCAGAATAAAGTGGCTTCGGTCCATGCCCCAATTCGTCGTCCTCAGGCACGATTTGCCCCCCGGCCGGCCGCGCGGCGTGCACTGGGACTTGATGCTCGAAGAGGAAGATTCCGGGACGCTGCGCACCTGGTCCTTGCCCGAGCCGCCCGCGGCGGGGACCGAACTGATCGCTGAGGCACTCAGCGATCATCGGCTCGATTACCTCGATTTCGAGGGGCCGATTTCCGGGGGCCGCGGATCGGTCACGCGCTGGGACCGCGGCACGTACGAACTGCTCGGCCGCACGTCCCGGGAACTGGTCTTCGAACTGTGCGGGACGCGACTGCGGGGCCGGGCGCGATTAAGACGCGAGGCGGAGACCGATCAGCGCTGGCGGCTCTTGCTGGAAAGCTCAGGCGCGATGGCCACCGGCTTGAAGCCGGGTTCCCAAACCGGCGAGTCCGCCGAGCCGCCCCGCGTGGTGCGGCCCGCTACGTAGATCTCGCCTTCGCGAAGCTCGAGCGTCTCGAGCTGGTACACGATGTGATCCGTATCGCGGGGTGGCAAAAAGCTGACGACCGCCACCGGGTCGCCCTCGGTTTGCAGCCACCGCAGCTCCAATTCGGCGTCCGCGGCCGCGCGGGCCAGTCCGTTAAGGATCTGACCCAGGGGAACGGGGATCGCGCCGGCCCGCGCATTGTGCAGCCGCAACGAGAGGACGTTCGGGCCCGTCATGTAGACCTCGACGTCCAGAGACATGACCGTCTCCACCGCGCCATCCACGTACCGGCCGGCCATCGTTACCCGATCCGGCCGAATGTTGACGCGCGGCTCCTTGAGACCTTTGGGCAACAGGTCGGGATAGTTGCGCGCCAAGTCCACCGCCAGCCAGCCGTTGATCTGCTCGGCCGTGAACAGCGCCTGCCAACTTCCCTCCTTGCGGGCCTCGGAGGCCAGGGCCGTGGCCGTCTCCAGCAGCTCGTCGTTGGCGCTCTGCTGCACCGCCGGCCCGATTTCGAGGGCCGCTTCGTAGAAGTCAGGCACCCGCCGGCTGGCCCAATAACCCCAGCCCAGCAGGCCCGCCGAGGTCGCCACCAGCACGCCTGCCAGCGCGGTGAGATTACGGAGCTTCATGGGATTGTCTGCGCCGTGAAACGACGGTTTGGATTTGAGAATCTGCCGCTTGAACCGCCGGCCAGAAGGGATGCAACCGTTCGCTCAGGCGGCTCAAAGCATGACGTTCCGGGCCCTCATGGGCTCGGAAATACTAGGAGCGCCCGCGGGGTGAGTCAATGCGGATTTACCCCCCCGGTGGGCCGCTTTGCGCGTCCTGGCAGCCGATTATTCGGGTGAAGGCTGGAGGGGTGGAGGAAATGGAGTTGTGCCACTGCTTGGAGGCTGTTCTCCGTGCCACTGCTTGGAGACTGCCGGCGTGCTCCGCCAAAGGCGGATCGAGAAGCAGTGCCCGTCCGGAGGTGGTAAGTCCGTGGCACAACGCGCTGCCCCAACAACACTGCTTCGTCCGCCTGGGCGGACCTCAGAGCGGCCTTCAAGCAGTGGCACAACTACGGCACTGCTCCGTCCGCCTGGGCTGACGTTCGAGCGGCCTTAAGCCGTGGCACGGGGGAATCGTAAAAGGGCGTATTTCTTCTTGCCCGATCGCAGCACGATTACCGACTCGCTCGCCAGGTCGGCCGCCGTGAGGTGGGCCTCGATGCTCTCGACGCGGCGATTGTTGACGTAGGCGCCACCCTGCACTACGGTCCGCCGCGCCTCGGCCTTGCTCTTGGCCAGACCGGCGGCCGCCAGCGCGTCGACGATATTCAACCCGGCGGCCAGCAGCCGGCGGTCCAGCTCGAGGCTGGGCACGTCGGCGAAGATCTGTTCCAGGTCGTGGTCGGTCAGATCGCCAATCTCGGCCCCGAACAAGATCTCCGACGCCCGGCGGGCCTTGCCCAGCGCCTCCGGACCGTGCACCAGCCGGGTAACCTCTTCGGCCAGCCGGCGCTGGCTTTCGCGCTTGGCCGGATCGCTCCCGCGCGCCGCGTCGAGCGCCTCGATCTCGTCGCGGCCCAGGTCGGTGAAGTACCGCAGGCATTTGCCGGCGTCGGCATCGTCGACGTTGATCCAGTACTGGTAGAACTGGTACGGGCTGGTCCGCTGGGGCGAAAGCCACAAGGCGCCCGTCTCGGTTTTGCCCATCTTCGACCCGTCGCTCTTGGTCAAGAGCGGGCAGGTCATTCCGTACAATTGCACTGTGCGCATCCGCCGCGCCAGGTCGATGCCGGCCGTGATGTTGCCCCACTGGTCGCTGCCTCCCACCTGCAACTGGCAGTCATACCGGGCGCTCAAGTGCACGAAATCGTAAGCCTGCAACAGCATGTAACTGAATTCGGTGTAACTCAGTCCCGCGTCCGAATGTTCCAGCCGGTTTCGGACCGAGTCCTTGGCCAACATCACGTTCACGGGAAAGTTCTTGCCCACGTCGCGCAGGAACTCCAGGTAGCTGAAGCGGCTGATCCACTCATGATTGTTCAACAACAGGGCCGCCGTGCTGGGCGAATCGAAGTCCAGGAACCGCCGCATCTGGGTTTCCATGGCCGCCACGTTGGCCTGGAGTTGATCGAGCGAGAGCAACTTGCGTTCCTCGCTTTTGCCGCTGGGGTCGCCGATCATGCCGGTTGCCCCGCCCACCAGCGCAATCGGGCGGTGCCCGGCCTGCTGGAACCGCCGCAGCACCATCAGCGCCACCAGGTGCCCCACGTGGAGGCTGTCGGCCGTGGGGTCGAAGCCCGCATAGAGCGTGCGGCCCTGCTCGGCCAGCCAGCCGGGCAGTTTTTCGTCGTCGGTGGTCTGGTGGATCAGGCCCCGCCAGGCGAGCTCGGCGAAGATATCGGTCACGGTCACCGCCACATGTCGTCTTCGGCGAAGGGATGGCCCGGACCGTGGAACTTGGGCTTGGGAAGAGCCTTCAAGGCCTGCTCGGCCAACCGCAGGTCTTCCTGCGTGGTGATCTTGATGTTGATGGGCGAGCCGTGCACGACAGTCACGGGGTGTCCCATCCGCTCGACGAGCTGGGCGTCGTCGGTGGCGGCAAAACCGCCTCGCCGCGCGTAGGCGTCGAGCAGCAACTGGCGTCGAAACACCTGGGGGGTCTGCGCCTCCCACAGTCCCTCGCGGGACACGGTCTCCTTGGTGACGCGGTTCGGGCCGACGCGCTTCAGCGTGGCCGAGACCGGCAGGCCGAGAATGGCGGCGCCGCTGTTGCGCGCCGCGTCGAACACCTTGGTCACCCATTCATCCGCCAGGCAAGGCCGGGCGGCGTCGTGCACGGCGATGAAGTCGATGTCCGGTTTGACGTGCTCCAGCGCCCGTTGGATCGAGTCGGCCCGCTCCTTGCCGCCTTCGACGACGTCGATGCCCAGGATCATCACGTTGGAGGCGAACTTGAAGTCGAAGTATTCGCGGTCTTCAGGGGAGACGACCACGATCAATTGCTTGACGTCGTCGCGGTGCAGGAACCGCTCCGCGGAGTACAGCCACACCGCCCGGTTCGCCAGCGGCGCAAACGGCTTCTTGTAGTGCTTGTCCTTGAACCGGCTGCTGGCGCCGGCGGCCGGCAAGATGACGGCGTAAGTAGACACGACTAAAGGAGGAAGAATGAAGGAGCAAGGAAGTATACAAACCCAAGACTCGCTCGGGGCACGGCAATCAAGGGCTCACCTCAATACGGGGGTGCAAGACACCAATTGTCCCCTTTCGCACCCCCCCGTCAAGCAAGCGATCAGTCAAGCAAGCGATCAGATCCGGCGAACCTGCCTTCCGCTAGTCCTCGTATGGCATCAGGATCGGTCCGGTGGGAAGGCCCGCAATCGACTTGAATCCCCCCTCGGCAACCTGCTCGCCGAGCCGGGTGACGGTGCGGAAATAGCGGTCGCTGGGACGATGGCCCGTCAGCTTGCGCCGCAAATCCTGGCAGACCACGTCGGCCGCCGTCCGTATCAGCTCGTCGTCCTGGCGGCCCGCGTACAAGCTGACCGCCAGAATGACGATAGCGTCTTGCACTCGCTGCGAGACCTCGGCCATCCGGCACTGCCGGTCGGCCAGCGCCAACTGGTGCTTGCGCATGGTGCCGCTGATCTCCAGGGGAGAGCGGACCAGCCAATCCGCCGCATACAGGGCGTGCTCCCGCAGCGCCGGGGGCATCGCCGGCAACTGGGCCGCCTGTCGCCAGGCAAGTTTCTGCCCAAGATACCAGCGGCCGTAGTCCCACAGCGGCCCCCTCAGTGCCCAGGCGTGCGCCGGGTTCAGCGGGTTGGGCCGCTTGATGCCGGCCGCAGCCAGCGCCTTGCCGATCGGCTCGAAGTAGGCGGTGCCATGCTGCTTGACCAGCGATTTGAAGAAGGCCATGCCCAGCATCTCACCCTCCCCCTCGTAGATGCACGGCGCCAGGAACTCGTGGACGTTGTCGCCGAACAGGTGGCCGTGAACGAACGAGCGGCCGCCGTGCGTCTTCATCAACAGCTCGACCGCCGCTTCCTTCTGGGCCTCGCTGCCGAAGATCTTGGCGATGATGCACTCCATCTCGCCGCGATAGCCGCGGTCGATCAGGGCCGAGCACCAGGCCACCAGCGCGTCGCAGGCCACGATCAGACCGGCCAACCGCCCCAGCCGGCGGCGGACCAGCTCGCGGCGCTCGATCGGTTGGCCGTACGTCTTGCGGAAGTGGGCCCAGGGGATCATGCTCGCCAGCATCAGCCGCATGCTTCCGGCCGCCGTGGCGCACAACGCGATCCGCCCCAGGTTCAGCCCGTGGTAGGCGATCGTCAGGCCGTCGCCGCGAGCCGGCTGGAGCAGGTTCTCGGCCGGCACACGGAAGTCCTTGAACACGATGCCCTGGTTGTACGTGTGCTTGAGAGCGTACAGACCGTAGCGCTTCAACTGGAAGTGCTCGTCCTCGGCCTCCGGCAGATCGACGATGAGCACCGCCGGCTTGCTGCCGATCAGGCACACCAGGCCGATCGTGCGGCCGGGCACCACGTTGGTGATGAACAGCTTCTCGCCGTTCACGACGTACTCGTCGCCGTCGCGCTCGGCGCGCGTCCGCAGCGCGGTGAGGTCGCTGCCCGCGTTCGGCTCGGTCAGAGCGAAGGCGCTCAACCGCTCGCCGCTGGCCAGCCGCGGCAGGAAGCGGGCCTTTTGCTCGGCGTCGCCGAACGTGCGGACCG
>JBBDNX010000230.1:0-5693 GCA_040877345.1 Pirellulales bacterium | reverse complement strand
CCGGTGCGGACCGAACATTGCGCACTCTGGCAAAGCCCAAGGCAGTCCTTTGACCTCACTCCCCTCTGGAACCTCACCCCATCTCCGCCCATACTGTTCGTCATGCATCAGCGACTCGCCTACTGCTGCTTTGTGATCGCGGCCTTGATCATCGCCGGCCCCGTGCGGTCGGCCGAGATGCACAACAAGCTCTCGCCCGAAGAGCTGGCCGAGGGTTGGATCCTGCTGTTCGACGGCCAGACCGATTTCGGCTGGCAGGCCGCCATCGAGGCCAACTGGAAAGTCGAAGACGGCGTCATCTCGGTCGCCGAGGGGCAGCCCGGCCTGCTGCACACCACAAGCGAGTTCGGCGACTTCGTGCTCAAGGTCGACTTCCGCTGCCCGGCGGCCACCAATAGCGGCATCTTTCTGCGCACCCCCGCCAGGCCGACCGACCCGGCCGGCGACTGCTACGAGCTGAACATCGCGGCCCCCGAAGTGAGCCCGTTTTTCACCGGCAGCTTCGTGGGCAGGCAAAAGGCCGAGCCGGTCGAAACCAGCACCGAGTGGCGCAGCTACGAGGTGACGGCCGACGGCGGGCATTTTATCGTCAAGCTCGATGGCCGCGTGGTGCTCGACTACACCGACGGCGAGCCGCTGGGACGCGGCTTCATCGGCCTGCAGCTCAACAAGGGCCCAGTCGAGTTCCGCAACGTGAAGCTCAAGCCGTTGAATCTCGACAGCATCTTCAACGGGCGCGACCTGGCCGGCTGGCGCGTCTTTCAGGGCGAGAAGAGCCTGTTTTCAGTGACTGACGAAGGGCACCTGCACGTCGAGAACGGCCGGGGCCAGTTGGAAAGCGAGGCGCGGTTCGGCGATCTCGTGCTGCAACTGGAGATCTTTTCGGCCGGCAAGCACCTCAACTCCGGCATCTTCTTTCGCAGCATCCCCGGCGAGTTCTGGAACGGCTATGAAAGCCAGATCCACAACGGCTATGCCGGCGGCGACCGCGGCAAACCGCTCGACTGCGGGACCGGCGGCTTTTACCGGCGGCAGAACGCCCGCCGCGTCGTGGCCGACGACTTCGAGTGGTTTCACAAGACGCTGATCGTATCCGGCCCACACATGGCGGCCTGGGTCAACGGCTACCAGGTGAGCGACTGGACCGACACCCGCCCGCCCGATCCCAACCCGCGCAACGGCCTGCGGCTGGAAGCGGGCACGCTGATCATTCAGGGCCACGACCCGACGACGAATCTTTCCTTTCGAAACCTGCGGGCCGCCGAGATTCCGGCCCGGTGATCGCTGGCCGTTAGGGGCGAAACTGAGGATGCTGGCTGGCGATCCATGCCTCAACATCGGTCCGGAGTTGCTCCGCCTGGGCGCGGATTTCCTGGGCTTCGGCGTCGCTCACGATATGCGCTGCGTCGTAATCGACCCTGTTTCGCTTCCGCCTGCAAGTTTCGAAATAAAGGGCGAGCGGAGCGATTCGACCGCCGACCGCCAACTGTACGGCCTCGAAAGTGGTTTGGTGAGCGCCAACTCCAATGACGCGGTAACCGGCGCAGGCGATCGCCATTTTGGCTACCTGCAATGCAGCATTGTAGGCGGTCGCGAAACGTCGATCGGCTGAAAGGGCTGGCACCGCGGCATCATCGAGGTCGCGATCGACAACCATTCGCAGCGCGTCAAGCTCCTGTTTGCTTGTGACGTGAGCGCGTACGCGGTTCGCCGCCTGTAATTGCCGCCAGGGCACTTTCGCTTCCAACGACGAAGATTTTTTCGAAAGAGAGCACGCTGCTCAGAAAATGATGCCCCGCCGCCAGCTTCTTTGCAACCTCGTCGGCGGCAAAGACTGAAGGATTTACGGGACGGCCGATCCGTTGCTCCGCCTTGCGAAGCGCCGGCGAAAGCTCTGAGAGCCCAACGCTCCCAATCACCATCAGGTCGACATCGCTCGCCGAGCGCTCCTGGCCGCGGGCCATCGAGCCGTAAATGAATGCCACGTCGATGCGGCTGGAAAGCGGTTTCAACGCTTGCTGGACGACGCTGGCAAGTCCGGCGGTCTTCAAGAAAAGCGATCGAAGCTCGGGAAACAGCGGACTCTCGACGTCGGCTTGGTAATAGACGCGATTTCCATCCTTTCGCCGGAGAAGCACTCCGCCCTGGACCAATCCCGCCAATTCGCGCTGCAAAGTCGAGGGGCGGACGCGGAGGTGCCGCGCCAGGTCGCTTGCGTACCACGATCGCGCTGGATCCAGCAGCAGGGTCCCCAGCACCTGCTGCCTGGTTTTCGGGAACAGCGGATCGAGCGGGGCGGACTTATGCATATTGCGTAAGTATATACGCAAAAAGTGGATTAGGCAAATTCGCCAAAAGTCCGCGGACGGGTGAGATACCGGTGCGGTGACGGTCCGACAAGCGGACGGGGTAAGGCGAGCAGGGACAAGGGACTTTGCCGCCAGACACCCATCCGCCAGCCGAGCGGGAAGAAAAACGGCAAGGTTTTCTTTGACCCGGCCTATTGCCATCATCTAAGCTAACGGCTTGTTGGCGTCTTGGGCTGTTCAGCCCCAAATCACCCCTTACCGGGAGGCCGTCATGGTCCTGCGAGAAATCCTCCGTGAGAAGGGAGCCGCGGTGCACTCCATCGGCCCCGATGCCACGCTGGACAACGTGGTGCAGAAGCTCGTCGAGTTCAACTGCGGCTCGCTGGTCGTCTGCCGCGAGGACCGCATGGTGGGAATCATTACCGAGCGCGACATCCTCCGCTTTTGTGCCGCCCGCCGCATGCCGCTCGACGCCTGCCGCGTCGAGGGCACCATGACCGGCGACGTCGTCACCGGAAAACCGGGCGACTCGGTCGAGCACACCATGGGCCTCATGACCGAAAAACGCATCCGCCACCTGCCCATTCTCGAAGACGGCCGCCTCTGCGGCCTGATCTCGATCGGCGACGTGGTCAAGGCCCAGCACCGGATCATGGCCATCGAGAACCAGTACCTCAAGACCTATATTCAAAGCTAAAGGCAGAATCAGCCGTGCCATTCCTTCTCTGACCTCTGACTTCTGCCCTCTGACTTCTGCCTTCTGCCTTCATCCTTCTGCCTTCTGCCTTCATCACCTTTCCACCTTCAACGTCCCGCTGAGCAGCCGCAGCTCGCGGGGCAGCGGAAAATGCACTTCCTCCTCGCGCACGCTCCGCGATTCGACCGTCGCGCCGAACCGCTTCCGCAAAAACTCCACGCAGTCCTCTACCACCAGCTCCGGGGCGCTGGCACCCGCCGTGACCAGCACCGTCTCGTCGCCCCGGAACCACTCCGCCCGGATGTCCCCCGCCCCGTCGATCAGGTACGCCGGCACGCCGTTCTCCAGCGACAGCTCGGCCAGCCGCTGGCTGTTCGAGCTGTTCTGGCTCCCCAGCACCAGCACCACGTCGGCCTCGCGCGACAGCAGGTTCACCGCCTCCTGGCGGTTCTGCGTGGCGTAGCAGATGTCTTCCTTGGGCGGATTGTTGATCTGGGGAAAACGCTCCCGCAGCCGGCGAATGATCCGGTTGGCATCGTCGACCGAGAGCGTGGTCTGCGTCAGGTAAGCCAGCCGCGCAGGGTCGGCCACCCGGAGCCCGTCGACGTCCTCGATCGTTTCGACCAGCACGATCGACTCGGGCGCCTCGCCCATCGTGCCGATCACCTCGTCGTGCCCTTCGTGCCCGATCAGCACGATCGTGTACCCGCTCTTGGCGAAGCGGATCGCCTCCAGGTGCACCTTGGTCACCAGCGGGCAGGTGGCGTCGATCGTGCGGAGCTTCCGAGCGCGGGCCAGCGAGCGGACCTCCGGTGAAACGCCGTGGGCCGAGTACAAAAGCTGCCCCCCTTCGGGAACCTCCTCCAGCCGGTCCACGAACACCACCCCCTTCTCCCGGAACGTCTCCACCACGTACTTGTTGTGGACGATCTCGTGATACACGTAGATCGGCGTCCCGTAGAGCTGAATTGCCAGCTCCAGGCTCTCGATCGCCATGTTCACGCCGGCGCAGAAGCCGCGTGGACTGGCCAAAATGATTTTCATGCGTTTGTCTCAGGGGATCCAAACCATCATAATGCACCGGCGCCCGATTGGGTAGCCGAGCCGCTTTTCCACGCTGCGCTTCAGACAACTCTATATGGTCCGTGCCGCCTTTGCCAAAGACCTGGCCGCGTACGGGCCCGACGGCGCCGCCGCGCCGGCTCCCTCGCCCGACGAAGGCCGCGAGTACTGCCGCCGACTGGCAGCCACGCATTACGAAAACTTTACCGTCGCCAGTTGGCTCCTGCCCCGCGGCCTCAAGCCGCATTTCCACAACCTCTATGCCTGGTGCCGCTGGGCCGACGACCTGGCCGACGAAACAGGCGACCCCGCGCGCAGCCTGCAACTGTTGGACTGGTGGCAGCGCGAGCTCGACGCCTGCTATGCGGGGCAAGCCCGCCATCCCGTCACCGTCGCCCTGGCCGAGACCATCCGCCAGTTCGACATACCGGCGGAACCGTTTCACGAGCTGCTCTCCGCCTTCCGCCAGGACCAGCAGGTGAGGCGTTACGAGTCGTTCGACGACCTTCTCGAATACTGCCGCCGCTCGGCCAACCCGGTGGGCCGGCTGGTGCTCTATGTGGGGGGCTGCCACGACCGACCGCGGGGACTGCTGGCCGACTCCGTCTGTACCGGGCTCCAACTGGCCAACTTTTGTCAGGACGTGGCTGGCGACTGGGATCGGGGCCGCATCTACATTCCGCTCAACGAGTGCCGGGCCTACAACTATGACGAGCAGTGCTTCGGGCGCCGAGAAGCGAGCCCGGGGTTTCGCCGCCTGCTGGAACTCCAGGTGCAGCGGGCCGAAGACGTCCTCCGCGGCGGGTTGCCGCTGGTGGCCGCCGTCCCCCGCGGACTGGCCGCCGACGTGTGGCTGTTCATCCATGGCGGCCTGGCGATCCTCTCCCGGATTCGGGCGAGCCAGTTCGACGTCTGGAACCATCGGCCGCAATTAACTGGCTGGCACAAGGCGCGGCTGCTGGGCGGCTGCCTCTTTCGTAAGGTTCCCTTTCTGGCAAGGACCGCGCGGTGATGGCCTGGACCACCGAGGCGAGCTACAACTGGTGCCAGCAATTTGCCCGGGGCGCGGCCAGCAACTTCTATTACTCGTTTCTCGTTCTGCCGCGCTCGAAGCGGCGGGCGATGTGCGCCCTGTACGCCTTTCTCCGCCGCACCGACGACCTGGGCGACAACCCGCGCCCCGCGGCCGAGCGCCGGGCCGCCCTGGCCGCCTGGCGCCGCTCGCTGGAGCAGGCGCTGGCCGGCCGCTTCGAGGCGCCGCTGTTTCCCGCGCTGGCCGACACCGTCTCCCGCTATCGCATCCCTCCCCAGTATCTTCGCTCGGCGATCGACGGCGTCGAAATGGATCTCGACGGGCGCACCTACGAAACGTTCGACGAGCTGGCCGATTACTGTTACAAGGTGGCCTCGGTCGTCGGGCTCTCATGCATCCACGTCTGGGGCTTCGACGGCCCGGCCGCGCTGGAGCCGGCCCGCAAGTGCGGCATCGCCTTTCAACTGACCAACATCCTCCGCGACTTGAAGCAGGACGCCGCCGGCGGACGCATCTATCTCCCCCAGGAAGATATCCGCCGCTTCGACTGCACCGCCGACGACCTGCTCGACGGCCGCCGCCGCCCCGACTT
>JBBDNX010000229.1:0-5699 GCA_040877345.1 Pirellulales bacterium | reverse complement strand
GTTCTGCTCGCGCCAGTGGACGGCCAGGTAGCGGGTCAAGTTGACCACCCCCGCCTTGGCCGCCGCGTACGAGACGGGCGAGTTCACGCCCGAGTCACCGTAGATCCGCGGGTCGGGCGACACCAGGCCGTACGTGGAGGCGATGTTGACGATCGAGCCGCCCCCGTGCTCCGTCATCGAACGCCCGAATGCCTGGCAGGCCAGGTGTACGCCGGTCAGGTTCACCTGGATCACTTTTTCCCACGCGGCCAGCGGGTAGTCTTCGACCCGCGATGAATAAAAGCCCGCGCCCCGATACTGGGCCGAGTTGACGAGCAACCGCGGGGGACCCAACTCGGCGGTGATGCGCCGCACCGCCCCGTCGAGGCTGCCGGGGTCCGTGGCGTCGGCGGCCAGCCCCAACGCCCGGCAGCCCGACGACGCGGAGATTTCCCGCGCAAGCATGGCCGCCGCATCGCCATCCAGATCCAGCAGGCAGACCCGGGCGCCCGCGGAAGCCAATGCCCGCGACAGCACTCGGCCGATGCGGCCGGCGGCGCCCACCACGGCCGCCACCTGGCCCTCGAGGCCGAACAAGCTCGACACAAATTGGGCGGCGTTGGAAGGTTCTCGGCTCATATAATCTGGTCCACTCGCTCCTCACTTCTGCCTGTGCTGCAAGTCCGCCTCCGGCGGAACTTCTGCCTTCTGCCTTCTGCCTTCTGCCCTCCAGCCTCCAGCCTCCAGCCTCTCTCCGCCATCTCGATCAGCCTCAGCGAGTCGATGCCGGCGGCCAACGGCACGGGAGGCGGCCGCCGGCTCACGACGTGCTCGAGAAAATCGGCCAGCATGTCGAGGTACATCCGGTTCAGATCGTAAGCCGGGTCGTGCCAGATCGGCTCGGGCGGCCGACCCGGGCCGGCGGCCAGCTCCAGCCGCCCGGTTTCGAAACGAAAATGCAGCGTGGCCTCGCTGCCCACGAACTCAAAGCCTCGCGTACGATCGCGGCGGCAGAGACTCAGCACGGCATCGGCCGTGACGCCGCCGGGATAGCGGACCGCAAGCATCGCAAGATCCGGCACGTCCGTATCGAGCGCCCCGGAGCGAAGCGTGCAACCGGTGGCCGACGCCGGCGCGCCGAGACACCAGTTGAGAAAATCGAGCTCGTGATCCAGCGTCGGCAGCACGCCGCCGCCCAGGTCGGCCCGGGCCGCATAACCGTCTCGATAGTCTTCCCAAGGGTGCCAGTCGGGCAGATAATCTTCGAACCAGGCCTTGCCATACAACAGGCGGCCGATGCTCCCTTGGGCGATCCGAGCGCACGCGGCGGCATAGGCGGGATGGTAGCGCAAACAATACGCCATGCCGATCGGCACGTCGCTGTGCGAGGCCAGCTCGACCAGCCTGCCGCACTCGGACAGCTCGGCGGCCAGCGGCTTTTCCACCAGCACCGCCACGCCCGCTTCGGCATACTCGAGCGCCGCGGCGACGTGCAAACGCGTCGGGTTGGCGATGATCGCCAGATCCAAGCCTTCGGCCAGGGCCTCGCGGTGTGAATGCACGACCCGCGCGCCGGGGGGAGGCGTGAAGGCGGCGTTGGCGCCATGCGGGCGGCGAACCACGACGCGCCTGCTGACGCCCAGCCGGCCCAGGTTGTCAAAATGTCGACGGCCGATCGAGCCATAGCCGACCACCGCCACGCGCACCCGCGAGATGGCGCTTTGACTCATGCCGTTTTCCTCGCAATCCAGCCAGTCCGCGAGTCGCAGAATGCGTAGACTCGCTCCAAGGGGATCAAGTTGCCGCCGCCGAGTTGATCAAAGATCAGCCGCATGGCGTCCAGGTCGCCGGGCGTATCGACCGACAGGCGGATGTCGGGCCGCAGGCCTTGCCAATTGGGCGCCAAGGCGGTGACCGCGAAGCGGTGCGGCCGCCGGCGAAAGAAGGGGGTGACGTGTTCGCGGCTCTCGGGATCGCCGGCCAGACGTGCCATGGCCCGCAGCGCGCCCACGCGGAACACCTCGGGCACCACGTAGGAGAGATTCTCGATCGACGTATAGTCGGCGGCAGCACGGCAATGCCGCTCGACCAGGGCGCGGCTTCGGCGCGGGCAATAGAGCGGATTGTCGGCCGTGGCACGCAGCGCCAAGTCGTCGTCGGCCAGGTCGGCCGTGGCGGCCAGGTAGCGGGCCAGCACGTCGTCCTCCGGGCCGCGGAAGCAGGGCACCGCCAGCCGGCGGCACAGGTGCTGGGTGGCATCGTCGGCCGCCGCGGTCGTGGTGGCAACGTGCACCTGCCAGCCGGGCGAGGCGGCCTGCATCCGCCGCACGACGTGGGCCAGCATGGGCCGCCCGCCCAAGCAGGCGAGGATCTTGCCGGGCAATCGCGACGAGCCGGCACGGGCCTGGATCACCACGCGAACCGCTGCATCCATGAGCGTTACGACCGCCTGCGGGGAAGCTGTCAATGGCGGCATTTATAGGCCAGACCGCCCGGATGCGGCAAGGCGGGAAAGAGAAGGAAGAAGGTAGAAGGAGGAAGGAGGATTGGAACGACGAAGACAACCAAACACCCCCCGCCAGCAGTTTTTACGCAGGTTTTACATTGCCCGGACGGGCCGGTGACAATCCGCTCGCCCAAGGCCGCTAGAATTTCGCAGGTTCAAAAAGCAGTCAGTCGAGACGCGCCTGAGTGGCTCGCGCCGCAGCGAGCACGGCCTGTTGGGATGGACCTGGCTGAGGAAACGGCAAACGAATGCCTCGCGATTCTGAGAGGAGACGGCGATGACGATACCAGCTACCACGACTGGGCCAGCTATCACGGGGCCAGCTATCACGGGGCCAGCCGGCACAATTGGAGCGATTGAGTTTGGGGCCGACGGCTTAGCGCTGTTGCCGGCCACGGTCGAAGCAGTGCCCGAAGAAGCCGCTCCGCTTGGTACAGACCGGGCGGCGCACGAGGAGTCGATCGCCCAGTCCAAACAGGCCCAGTCCAAACAGGCCCAATCCAAGCACGATCCGTACCAGGCCGGCCAGCGCTGGTCGAAGGGTCTCGACTGGACCAACGTCATCTGGATCGGGGCGATCCACGTGGGCCTGCTGGCGGCGCCGTTTTTCTTCACGTTCAAGGCGCTGGCCCTGATGGCGTTCTTGCACTGGATGACGGGCGGAATCGGCGTCTGCCTCGGCTATCATCGCCAGTTGACGCACGGAAGTTTTTCGACCTACCGGCCGGTGCGTTGGCTGCTGGCGATGCTGGGCGGGCTGTCGGGCGAAGGGTCGGCGATCACCTGGGTGGCCAACCACCGCAAGCACCACGTCTTCAGCGACCAGGAAGGCGACCCGCATTCGCCGCACGACGGCGGGCTCTGGAGCCACATGCTCTGGTTCATGCCCAAGTTCGGCAGGAAATACTACCAGGAACTGCACGACCGCTACGCGCCGGACCTGGCCAGGGACCCCGGCATGCACCTGCTGCACAAGATGTTCCTGCCCAACCACCTCGCCTTGGGGGCGCTGCTGCTAACAATCGGCTATCTGGGCTGGGACCTGCACACGGGGATCTCGTTCGTCGTGTGGGGGATGTTCGTCCGCCTGATCGGCGTGCTGCACGTGACCTGGTTCGTCAACTCGGCCACCCACTTGTGGGGATACCGCAACTACGAGACGAGCGACGACAGCCGCAACCTGTGGTGGGTAGGGCTGTTGGCCTATGGCGAAGGGTGGCACAACAACCACCACGCTTTCCAGCGGATGGCCCGGCACGGCCACAGGTGGTGGGAAATCGACATGACGTACTGGGCGATTTGCCTGATGGAAAAGCTGGGACTGGCTTGGGACGTGGTCCACGACGTGCCCGCGCGTCGGAAGCTCGCCGGCTGAAATCTCTTGGTCCGGTGACTATTCGCCCCGTCCGCGGGCTGGGCAGAGTTGTGGCCCTGCGAGCGGAGTTCTGCCACGAGCGGGGCGCCCGCCGGGATCACGACGGCACTGCTTCTTCCGCCTGCGGCGGACCGCGGCCGGCGTCCTCCAAACAGTGGCACCACCCCTGGCGTCCTCCGAGCAGTGGCATTCCAGCCGAGGGCCGTAAAGCCCCCGGAGGAGCCCGAAGCCCCCTCAATCCCACCGGAATCCACCCCCCGGGGGCAGCCAAACCCACTTCGCCCGCAAAAAAAAGCCAGCCAAAATTGTGGGTTGCAAAAAAGCCGGACAATGGTAAATTCGGACCTTAAGTTGTTGTGAACCATATACGTAGGTAGAGTCCCAGCTAGGCAAGACCAAGAGGTCGGTAAACGGGTTGTTTGAAGATTGGGGTCGGTCAAGGCCACGGATTGGAGCCGACCAACGTGAGAGATACTGCGGTTTCAGAATGGCTATTACCAAAGAGCGAAAACAGGGACTGATCGGGGACTTCCGGCGCGGTGACAACGACACCGGGTCGCCGGAGATCCAAATCGCCATCCTGACCACCAGGATTGGGGAGTTGACCGAGCACCTGCGGACGCACAGCAAGGACTTCGCCAGCCGGCGGGGTCTTTTGATGATGGTCAGTCGCCGGCGCCGCCTGTTGGATTACCTGAAAAAGGTCAGTCCGCAGCGCTATTTGGACATCATTCGGCGCCTCGATATCCGCAAGTAGCCTCCCAAGCGTGTCTGGCCGGGCCGTGCCCCTTGTCGATTGCCCGGCCGGCGGACACTGCACGTCGGCAATGGATCCCTGAATTGGACCTGGAATCCCTGTCTGGAAGCGCGCCGCCAAGGGGCGATGGCCCTCGCAATGGCACGCCGGACGAGCCGCGCCCTCTTCTTCAGGCCTGCTCACGCCGCTTACGGCGTCCGGCAGCCCCTTGCTCGCCGCTGGGACGTGGAAAAAGGTAGGAATCAAGCCTTGAAAGTACGTGTCGAGAAACAGATCGGGTCGAGCATTTTTTCAATCGAAACCGGGGTCCTGGCCAAGCAAAGCCACGGCAGTTGCCTCGTGCAGTACGGAGAAACGGTCGTGCTCACGGCCGCCGCGACCGGCCCGCCGCGGCCGGGAATCGACTTCTTTCCCTTGACCTGCGACTACCGGGAGCGCACGGCCGCCGCCGGCAAGTTCCCGGGCGGCTTCTTGAAGCGCGAAGGCCGCCCCACGATGAAAGAGACGCTCACCTCGCGTCTCATGGACCGGCCGATCCGGCCGTTGTTTCCGGACTGGTTCCACGACGAGGTCCAGATCCAGAGCTTCGTGATGGCCAGCGACCGCCAGAGCGACGGCGACGTGCTGGCCATGAACGGGGCCTCGGCGTCGTTGGGTCTCTCGCCGCTCCCCTTCGCCGGTCCGATCGCGTCGGTCCGCATGGGCCACATCGACGGACGGTTCGTGCCGTTTCCGACGCAGGACGAGCTGGAAGTGAGCGACCTGGACCTGATCGTGTCGGGCAGCCAGCAGGCCGTGCTGATGATCGAAGGCTTCGCCCGCGAGATGCCCGAAGACCGGATGCTGGAGGCCGTGGCCGAGAGCCACCGGGTGATCCGCGAATTGTGCGCCCTGCAAATCGAGCTTTTCCAGAAGGTGGGCGTCGAGAAGAAGCAGTACGAAATCCCGCCGCCCGACGGCGCCTACGAGCGCCTCAAGGCCCGCTACTACGACCCGTTCAAGTCGGCCAAGCAGACCGTGGGCAAGCAGGCCCGGGCCGAGGCCGTCGGCGCCCTGAAACAGCAGGCCGCCCTGGAGATGGC
>JBBDNX010000228.1:0-1119 GCA_040877345.1 Pirellulales bacterium | reverse complement strand
CACGCTCTATGGCGGACGGCACGGCATCGAGGGCGTGCTCAAGGAGGAGCTGCTCGACCTTTTCGCTCAATCCATCGAGGAAGTGTCGCTGCTGCGGTGCACACCGGCCGCCGGCTCCGTCGGCACCTGCCGCTACAAGCTCAAGCAAGGCCAGCGCGAGGACTTCGAGCGGGTGATCGAGGTCTTCAAGGCCCACGACGTCGGCTACTTCCTCTACATCGGCGGCAACGATTCGATGGACACCGCCCACAAGATCGCCCAGCTCGCCCACGAGCGTGGCCTCGACCTGGTGGCTGTCGGCGTCCCCAAAACCATCGACAACGACGTCGGCGACAGCCGGTTCAAGCTCATCGATCACACGCCCGGCTATGGCTCGGTGGCCAAGTACTGGATGCACATGGTCCAGAACGCCAACGAGGAGAACAGCGGTTCCTGCCCGGCCGACCCGGTGCTCGTCATGCAGGCCATGGGCCGCAAGATCGGCTTCATCCCCGCCTCGGCCCGTCTGGCTGACCCCGGCCGCGAGATGCCCTTGCAAATTTATCTGGCGGAGAGCAACTGCTCGCTCGCCCAGTTGGCCGACCAGGTCAACGACCAGTTGCGCGCCAGCGGCCGCTGCCTGGTCGTCGTCAGCGAGGGCTTCCACGTCGGTGAGCTCGGCGAGTTGAAGGATGCCTTCGGCCACACCTCTTTCAGCTCCAGCCAGACCACGGTGGCCCAGGTCGTCGTCAACTATCTCAACCAGGTCGGCCTGGCTGCCAAGGGCACCGCCCGCGGCGACGTCCCGGGCACAGACCAGCGGCACTCCATGGCTTATGCCTCGTCGATCGATCTCGAAGAAGCCTACAAGAGCGGCCAAAAGGCGGCGCTGCTGGCTGCCGCCGGCGAAAGCGGCTTTATGTCGACGATTCTCCGTAATTCCGGCCCGATCTACGGCGTCAGCTACGACCGTGTGCCCTTGACTGAGGTGGCCGGCAGCGAGCGGGCGTTTCCTAAACAGTGGATCGCTCCGGGTGGCTACGACGTTACCGACGACTTCATCAAGTACGCCAGGCCGCTGGTCGGTGAAGACATGATCAGCCTGCCCATGATCGACGGCCGGCAGCGGCTGACGCGCTT
>JBBDNX010000227.1:0-5716 GCA_040877345.1 Pirellulales bacterium | reverse complement strand
CAACGTGATCCTGGCCGACGAGATCAACCGCACGCCGCCCAAGACGCAGGCCGCCCTGCTCGAAGCCATGCAGGAGCACCAGGTCACGGTCGGCGGCCAGCGGCACCGGCTGGCCGAGCCGTTCTTCGTGCTGGCCACGCAGAACCCGATCGAGCAGGAGGGCACCTATCCCTTGCCCGAAGCGCAGCTCGACCGCTTCATGTTCAACATCTACGTCGACTATCCCGACGAGGAGGAAGAGCTGCAGATTATCAAGCGGACCACCGCCGACGTGGAGACGCGGCTTTCGGCCACGCTCTCGGCCGAGGAGATCCTCAGCTTGCAGCAGATCGTCCGCAAGGTGCCGGTGGCCGATCACGTCAGCCGCTACGCGCTGCGGTTCACCCGCCTGACCCGCAAGGAAAAGGGGGAAGTGCCCGATTTCATCCGCGACTACGTGAGTTGGGGCGCCGGCCCCCGCGCCAGCCAGTACCTCGTGCTGGGCGCCAAGGCCCGCGCCGTTTTGCACGGCCGCTATTACGTCAGCAGCGAGGACATCCGCGCCGTCGCCGCGCCCGTCCTGCGGCACCGCATCATGACCAACTTCAATGCCGAGGCCGAAGGGGTCAAGCCCGACGATATCATCCAGAACCTGATCGAAGTCATCCCACCGGCCGACGAAGAGGCCGCCCATCGTGGAAAACTACCAGAAGTATTTAGATCCGCGGATGCTGGCTAAGCTCCAGGGTCTCGAGCTGCGCGCCCGGCTGATCGTCGAAGGCTATGTCTCCGGCGTGCACCGCAGCCCGTACCACGGCTTCTCCGTCGAGTTCGCGGAACACCGCGAGTACGTGCCGGGCGACGACCTCCGCTACGTCGACTGGAAAGTCTTTGCCAAGACCGACAAGGTCTATCTCAAGCAGTACGAGGAAGAGACCAACCTGGTCACCTATCTGCTGCTCGATACCAGCGAGAGCATGCTCTACAAGAGCGACCCCGCCGCGCTTTCCAAGCTCGAGTACGCGCAGTGCCTGGCGGCCGCGCTAAGCTGGCTCATCCTGCAGCAGCAGGACAGCGTGGGCCTGGTCACCTTCGACAGGGAGGTCCGCTCGCTGGTCCGCGCCAGCAGCAATCCTTCGCACTTGAAACAATTGCTGCACGTGATGGAGCAATCGGTCGCCGAGCGCAAGACCGCCAGCGGTCCCATCTTTCACGACTTGGCCGAGCGGCTCAAGAAGCGCGGCATCGTGATCGTGCTCTCCGACCTGTTCGACGACGTCCCCTCGATGCTGGCCGGCTTGAAGCATTTCCGCCACCGCCGCCACGAGGTGGTCCTGTTCCACGTGCTCGATCCGGCGGAGCTCGATTTTCCCTTCCGCGACACCATGCTCTTCAAAGGGCTCGAGCAGTGGCCCGACGTGCTGACCGACCCGGCCGCCTTGCGGAAAGCCTACCTCCAGGAATTTCAGAGTTTCGTCCGGCAGCTCAAACACGGCTGCCGGGCGCAGCGCATGGACTACGTCGGCATCCGCACCGATCAGCCGCTCGACGTGGCCTTGTCCACTTATCTTTCATCACGGATCACGCGCGTGGGTTAGAAAACTTGTCTCCTCGGCCCCCGCGTGGCCATCCCGCGGTTGCCGCTGGAGTGCCAAACGTCGAAAGCGTTCGTTTCCATGCCTGGTTCACCGGCCATCCTCGGCTTTCTGAACAATCCGGCCATGCTCGGCTGGCTGGTGGCCGCCGCCGCGCCCTTGGTGATCCACCTGCTCTCCAAGCGCAAACACCGCGAGGCGCCCTGGGCCGCCATGCAGTACCTGCTGGCAGCCCTCCAAAAAAACGCCCGGCGGATCCGCATCGAGCAGTGGATCCTCCTGGCCGTCCGCACCCTGATCATCGTGCTGTTGGTGCTCGCCCTGGCCGAGCCCTTCCTCGAGCAGGCCGGGCTCAAGTTCGTTTCCGGCCAGCGGGCCCACAAGGTGCTCGTCCTCGACGCCTCCTACTCCATGGCATACAAGCCGGCCGACAAGACCCTCTTCGACCGGGCCAAGCAGCTCGCCGCCCGCGTGGTCGACAAGAGCAGCCAGGGCGACGGCTTCACGCTGGTCTTGTTGGCCGACCCGCCCCGCGTCGTGGTCGGCACCCCCGCCTTCGAGCCCCACGATTTCCTGGCCGAAATCGAGGCCCTCCGGCTGCCCCATGCCGGCGCCGATCTGCCCGGTACCATCACCAAGATCGAAGAGATTCTCGAAACGGCCCGCCGCGAGCACCCCCGGCTCAAGCGCGAGGAAGTCATCTTCATTACCGACTTGGGCCGGACTGCCTGGCGGCCCGACCTCGGCGGCCCCCAGGCGCTCGCCGAGTTCCGCAAGCGCAGCCAACGGCTGGCCTCTGCCGCCCATATTGTCGTGGCCGACCTCGGCCAGCCCGCCGCCGAGAACCTTTCGCTGTCTTCTCTGAGGCCGCTCGAACCGTTTGCCACGATCGGCTCGGAAGTCACATTGGAGGCCGAGGTCCGCAACCACGGACGCCAGGGCCGCAGCCGGCAATTGTTGGAACTCTACGTGGACGGCCGCCGAGCCGGCGAGCAGCACGTCGACGTCGAGCCGGGCGACTCCGTCACGGCCAGCTTTTCCTACCGCTTTGACCGCGCCGGCGATCACCGCATCGAAGTCCGCCTGGCCGGCGACCTGTTGGACATCGACAACCACCGCTGGCTCTCGCTGCCCGTGGTCGAGCATCTGCGCGTGCTCTGCGTGAACGGCAAGCCCGAAGGCGGGGCCTTCCAGGGCGCCACCGATTACCTGGCCGTGGCGCTGGCGCCACGCGGCCCGACCGACGACCGGGCGCCGGTGCGGCCCGAGGTCGTTCCTGAAAGTGCCCTGGTCGAGCTCGACCTGGCCCAGTACGACTGCGTCTTCCTGGCCAACATCGGCCAGTTCACTCCCAACGAGGCCCGCTTGCTGCGCTCCTACGTGTCCGGCGGCGGTGGGCTGGTCATCTTCCTGGGCGACCAGGTCGAAGCGGCCAGCTACAACGAGCGGCTGGGTCGCATCGACCAGCCCGAAGGCCTCCTGCCCGCGCTCGTCGGCGATCGCGTCGCCCGCGACGAGCCTGCTTTGCTCGACCCGCTCGGCTACGCCCATCCGCTGGCCGCCGCCTTCCAGGCCAATCAGAGAGCCGGGCTCTTGACCACCCCGGTCTACCAGTACTTCAAGCTCTCGCTGGCCGACGAATCTCCAGCCAAGGTGGCCCTGGCGCTCGACAGCGGCGATCCGGCCATCGTCGAGGCGCCGCTGGGCCGCGGCCGCTCGATCCTGGTCGCCACTTCGGCCGATACTTCCTGGACCACCATGCCCGTCTGGCCCAGCTACCTGCCGATCGTCCGCGAGCTGTTGGTGCTGGCGGTCCGCGGCCAGCTCGACCAGCGAAATCTCCGCGTGGCGGAGTCGCTGTCCGGCTCGCTGCGCGTGGTCGAATCCGGCGTGGCGGGCCAGGTCCGCATCCCTTCCGGCGAGCAATTGCCGCTGCGCCGTGCCACCCGGGGCAACGCAAGCCGTTGGTCCTTCGCCGATACCCTCGAGAGCGGCTTCTACGTGGCCGAGTTCGGCGATCCCCTCCGCCGTAGCGAAGCCTATGCCGTCAACGTCGATACGGCCGAGAGCGACCTGGCCCGGCTCGACCTGGACGAGCTCAGGAGCGAGGTCTGGCCCGGTGTGGCCTTCGAGCCCTTCGACGGCCGCGACAGCGCGGACGAATCGCTCGCGCCGGTCGTCCGCCGCGAAGGCCTGCACCATTTCCTGCTCAGCGCCGTCCTGGCATTGTTGTTTGTCGAGTCGACGCTGGCATGTTGGTTCGGACGGCGATCGGTATGACCGGAACGGTTCCAAACTGGTTGGAGCGATGGCTGGGCGTCCCCGAGGCCGGCTCGGGCGAGGGCACGGCCTGGGCCCTGGACCATGGCTGGGACTTTGCGCCCTGGGCGACTCTGCTGGTGGGCGCCGCCGCGGTGGCTTGGATTATCGCCTGCTATTTGCGCGAAATCGGCACGGCCCGCAAGGGCTATCGCGCGGCGCTGACCATCATTCGGCTGGCACTGGTCGGCGTCGTGGTGTTCATGGTGGCTGGCTTCGTGGTCTCATTGCACCGCACCGGCCTGCCCTACGTGGTCGTCATCGTCGACGACTCGGCCAGCATGGGAATCGCCGACCGTTATGACGACGAAAAGCTGCGGGCGCTGATTGATGAGCGATTGAAGGAGGCGGCCCTGACCGACGGCACCCGGCTCAATCTGGCGAAGAGCGTGTTGCTGGCCCGCCGGGGCGCATTCTTGCGGGCCATCGACCAACGTTACAAGCTCAAGGTCTATTATCTGTCGGCCGACGCCCGCGCCCAATCGGGCACCGCCGAAGAGTTGATCGAGTCGCTCCGGGCCCTGGACGCCACCGGGGCCAGCAGCCGCCTGGGCCAGGGGGTCGCGGCCGTGCTCGACGACCTCCGCGGCACGCCTCCCACCGCAATCGTGCTTTTGAGCGACGGCATTACCACCGACGGGCCCACGCTGGCCGAGGCCGCGCTGGACGCCCGCCGCAAGCAAGTGCCTCTGTTCACCGTCGCCTTGGGCAGCGAGACACCCACCCGCGACCTCGAGCTGGGCGATCTCTTGGTCGACGAAGTGGTGTTCGTCGAGGACGTGGTCAACTTCGAGTTCAAGCTCACCGCCCACGGATTGGAAGGCCGCCAGCTCAAAGTCGTGCTGCGCCGGCAGGAGGGGGGCGCGCCGCTGGCCGAGCTCCTGGTCCGGGCGGGCCCGGACGGCGAGCCGCAGCGGCTGCGTCTGCCCTACCGGCCGATGGAAGTGGGCGACTTCGATTACGTGATCGAGGTCGAATCGCTGCCGGAGGAGCTGCGCGCCGACAACAACCGCCAGCTTCGGCGCTTGAGCGTCCGCAAGGAGCGGATCCGCGTGCTGTTGTTGCAGTCCTATCCAAACTACGAGTTTCGCTACTTGAAGACGATGCTCGAACGCGACAGCACCATCCAACTCTCGTCGGTGCTGCAGGAAGCCGACCTGGAATATGCCGAGCTCGACGAATCGGCCCTGCGCGTGTTTCCGGCCCGCCGCGAGGAGCTGTTCGAATACGACGTCGTGATTTTCGGCGACGTCAATCCGGCCTTCCTCAGTGCCTCGGCCATCGACAATCTACGGGCCTTCGTCGTCGAAAAGGGGGGCGGCATGATCGTCGTCGCCGGACCCCTGTATACGCCGATCGAGTATCGCGATTCACCGCTGGCCGGCCTGCTGCCCATCGACTTCAACAACGCCGCCGGCCCCGATCCCGGCGCACTGATCAACGATCCCTACCAGCCGCAGCCGACCGATCTGGGCCTGGCCAGCCCCAACATGCAACTGGCCGACGACCCGCGCGACAACCCCTCCGTCTGGCAGAATCTCTCCCCGTTGTATTGGTACTTCGAGGCCCCTAGCTTGAAACCGGCCGCCCGCGTGCTGGCCGTGCATCCCTTGCGGATGAGCGCCGAAGGCAAGCCGCTGCCGATCTTCGTGATGCACTACGTGGGTGCCGGCAAGGTGCTGTTCCACGCCACGGAGGAAACCTCCCGCTGGCGGATCGGACAGGGCGAGGTCTACTTTGCCCGCTACTGGGTGCAGACGATCCGCTATCTCAGCCGCTCGAAGCTCCTGGGTAAGGACCGCTCGGCCGAGCTCACCGCCGAC
>JBBDNX010000226.1:0-5723 GCA_040877345.1 Pirellulales bacterium | reverse complement strand
TGGCGCTGGTCACCGGCGGCAGCAAGGGGCTGGGGCTGGCCATGGCGCGGATCTTTGCCGAGGCCGGCGCGGACGTCATCGTCTCCAGCCGGCACGAGAACGACCTGGCCAAGGCCGTGGCGGAAATTCAAAAGGTCGCGGCGGGCGGCAGGGCCAGCTATCTGGTGGCCGACATGACCGAGCGGAAGGACATCGAGCGGCTGGCCGGCTCGGCCCTGGCCGAGCATGGCCGCGTCGACATCCTGGTGAACAACGCGGGATCGAACCAGCCGCAGGCGATCGACGAGATCCGCGACGAGGACTGGGACCGCATCATCCAGTTGAACCTGACCAGTTGCATGGCGCTGACGCGGGCCATCGTCCCCTCGATGAAGGAGCGACGCTGGGGGCGGGTGATCCACATCTCGTCGATCATGGGGCTGGCCTCGAAGGAAGCGCGCAACGTCTACTCGGCCACCAAGGCGGGGCTGATCGGCCTGGCCCGCGCCAGCGCGCTGGACCTGGGACCGTACGGCATCACGGTGAACTGCCTGGCCCCCGGCCCTTTTTTGACCGACCTGCCCGGCACGCTGCTGACCGAGGCCGAAAAGAAGGGTTTTGCCCACCGCACCGCGCTAGGCCGCTGGGGGCAGCCCCGCGAGCTGGCCGGGCCGGCGCTGCTCTTGGCCAGCGAAGCCGGCAGTTACATCACCGGCGCCGTTTTGGTCGTCGACGGCGGCACCTTGGTCAAAACCTTCTGACGGGCCGCGGCAGTGCCGTTCTCCTCCTCGCCTCCTCCGTCCACCGCCCCCGCTCCTCCCATATCCCGCCTCCCGCCACACTTACCATTGCTGGTCTCTGCTCTCCGACTTCTGGTATCCTGAGCGCAGCCATCTGGTATCTGGCATCTATGGGAGTTGAGTAATGAGAGTAGCGCGTATCATGCTGTGTATTGTTTCCGCCGCGGCCGTGGTGGCTAGTGTCATGCCGGCCTTCAAGCGTGCATCCGCCGACGAGGGAAGCTCTGCCACGCGAGCCACCAACGAGTCCCGGCCGGACAGCCCGCCGAGCGAGCCGGTGATCGGCCGCCGGATGGGCGATTTTTCGCTCCGCGACTTTCGAGGCAAGACCCACGCGCTGGCCGACTACGCCGAAAGTAAGGTGGTCGTGCTGGCCTTCACGGGCTGCCAGTGCCCGCTGGCGCGCTTGTACTCGCCGCGGCTGGCTCAGCTTGCCGAGGAGTTTTCTCCCCGGCAGGTGACATTTCTGGCGATCAACTCCAACCGGCAGGACTCCTTGACCGAACTGGGCACGTATGCCCGCATCCACGGCCTCGAGTTTCCCGTGCTCAAAGATGCCGGTAATGAGTTGGCCGACCAGGTGGGTGCCGTCCGTACGCCCGAAGTCTTCGTGCTCGACCAGCAGCGGGTTGTTCGTTATCGGGGGCGGATCGACGACCAGTTCGCGGTCGGCATCAAGCGGGCTGCGGTGAGCCGCCGCGACCTGGCCGAGGCCATCGACGAGCTTCTGGCCGGAAAAGAGGTGAGCGTGCCCGAAACGCCCGCCGAGGGTTGCTTCATCGGCCGCGCCGACAAGCGCCAGGCCACCGGAGACGTAACCTATTCGAACCAGGTGGCGCGGCTGCTCGAGGCCCGCTGCGTCCGCTGTCATCGGCCGGGCGAGATCGCGCCATTTCCGCTCACCAGTTACGACGAGGTAGTCGGCTGGGCCGACACGATCCGCGAAGTCGTCCAGCAGGGAAGAATGCCTCCCTGGTTCGCCGACCCGGCCCACGGCAACTTTGCCAACGACGCCCGCCTCAGCGACGAGGAAAAGCAGCTCGTCTACCAGTGGGTCGACGGCGGCTGCCCCGAGGGCGACCGGGCCCAATTGCCCGAGCCGAACGAGTACATCGAGGGCTGGCAGATTCCCGAGCCGGACCAGGTGGTCTACCTGGGCGACGAGCCGGTCAGCGTGCAGGCCGAGGGAGTGGTCGCCTACCAGTATTACGTGGTCGATCCGGGGTTCACCGAGGACCGCTGGCTCCGGGCGGCCGAGGCCCGCCCCGACAACCGCTCGGTGGTGCACCACATTGTGGCCTTCTTCATTCCGCCCGGTGCCAAGCTGGGCAGCGGCATCCGTGGCGCGATGGTCGGATACGCGCCGGGCATGCCCCCCGTGCGATATCCGGCCGGGGCTGCCCAATTCATCGCGGCCGGCTCGAAGATGGTCTTCCAGATGCACTACACGCCCAACGGCTCCGAGCAGAAGGACCGCAGCTACGTGGGCCTGGTGTTCGCCGATCCGGCCACGGTCACCCAGCGGGTCAGGGGCGGCATGATCCCCAACCGCAGCTTCGAGATTCCGCCCGGAGCGGACAACCACGAGGTCCGCAGCGAGCAGCGGCTGACGCGCGACCTGCGGCTCTTGACGCTCACTCCCCACATGCACCTGCGCGGCAAGTCGTTCCGCTACGAGGCCGAGTATCCCGACGGCCGGCGCGAGATCCTGTTGGACATCCCCCGGTACGACTTCAACTGGCAGTTGCGCTATGAGCTGGCCGAGCCGAAGCTGCTGCCGGAGGGGACGCTCCTCTTGTGCACGGCCCATTTCGACAACTCCCAGGGCAACCCGTCGAATCCCGACCCGACCCAGACCGTCCGCTGGGGCGACCAGACGTTCGAAGAGATGATGATCGGCTACTACGGTGCTCTGCCGGCCGAGCCGGACGTGGCGGGCGGTGTCCTCCTCTCGGAAAAGGAGGAAGGAGGAAGGGCGAAGGAGGAGTAAGAACGCTGGGCATCCGCCGCGGCGATCTTGCGTCTTGCCGGCATCTGGCGTGCTTCTGACCTATTGTTGGTGCATTAGCCTGCCGGCTTTACAGGCGGTGGGCGGGTGCCACAATAACGAGTTGGTCTCGTCGGAAAGGGGGCCAGCGTCTAGAATTACCGCGTCCAAGGGCCGTTTTGCGCCCGAGGGCTTGCGGTGGGCCTGGGCGGCCTGGCCGGCGGAATCGACATGGAAACGAAGCTCGAGTTTGCGATTCTGCCCCAGCCGGACGACGTAACCTGCGGCCCCACCTGCCTGCACGCGGTCTATCGCTACTATGGAGATGAGCTGCCCCTGGAACAAGTGATTGCCGAGGTGCCGCACCTGGCGGAGGGGGGCACGCTGGACGTGCTGCTGGCCTGCCACGCCTTGCGGAGGGGCTACCGTGCCAAGATCTTCACGTACAACTTGCACATTTTCGATCCTACCTGGTTCGTGCCGCAGGGGCCGGACATCGCCGAGCGGCTGCGTGCGCAGATGCTGCACAAGCAATCGGCCAAGCTGGCCCTGGCCACGCGGGCTTACCTGGAGTTTTTGTCGCTGGGAGGCGAGCTGCGATTTGAAGACCTGACCAGCAGCCTGATCCGCAAGTACTTGAACCGGGGCATCCCGGTGTTGACCGGCCTCAGTGCCACCTATCTGCACCGCAGCGCCAGGGAGTACGGACCCAAGTTCGTCGAGGACGACGTGCGCGGGGGGCCCTCCGGGCACTTCGTGGTGCTCTGCGGCTACGACCGCGATAAGCGGCAGGTGCTCGTGGCCGACCCGCTGGAGTCGAACCCCGTTTCCGGAAGCAACCAATACTTGATCAGCATCGACCGCGTGATTTGCGCCATCCTGCTGGGCATTCTCACGTACGACGCCAACCTGCTGATCATCGAGCCGCGCCCGACGCGCAGCACAGGATACCATGCCAACGTTGATCGTCGTCAACAATCCCCTTGAGTGGCCCTTCGATATTCCGGGAGTGGAAGTGCTCGATGCGCGGTCGTACCTGACGCGGCCCGAGTACGGCGAGCTGCGCGGCAGCAAGGTCATCAACCTCTGCCGCTCGTACCGCTATCAGAGCCTGGGATACTACGTCACGCTGCTGGCGACGGCCCGGGGGCACAAGCCGCTGCCCAACATCATGACGGTCCAGGACCTGAAGAGCCAGACGGTAGTCCGCTTCGTCTCCGAGGACCTGGACGAGATCATCCAGCGCAGCCTGGCCAAGATCGAGTCGCCCAAGTTCACGCTCAGCGTGTACTTCGGCCGCAACCTGGCCAAGCGATACGATCGGCTCAGCATGCACCTGTTCAACCTGTTCCAGGCGCCCTTGCTGCGGGCCCAGTTCGTCAAGAACGGCAAATGGCAGTTGCGCACCATCGATCCCATTCCGCTGGGCGAGATCCCGCTGGCGCACCGGGCATTCCTGCTCGAAGTGGCCAGCGAGCACTTCGCCGGCCGCCGCCCCACGGTCCGCAAACGTGCCGCCACCAAGTACGACCTGGCCGTGCTGGTCAATCCCGACGAGGCGCTGCCTCCCTCCGACGAAAAGGCCCTGGCGCGCTTCGGCAAGGCGGCCGAGCAGGCCGGGCTGCGGATGGAAACCATCGGCCGCGACGACTACGCCCGCCTGGCCGAATTCGACGCGCTGTTCATCCGTGAGACCACGGCGGTCAGCCATCACACCTACCGCTTCGCCCGGCGGGCCAAGATGGAAGGCCTGGTGGTCATCGACGACCCGGAGTCGATCCTCAAGTGCTCCAACAAAGTCTACCTGGCCGAGCTGCTCGATCGCTACAAAGTGCCGGTGCCGCGGACCCTGCTGGTCCACAAGGACAACGTCGAGGCCATCGGCAGCGAGCTGGGGTTCCCCTGCGTCCTCAAGCAGCCCGACGCCGCCTTCTCGCAGGGCGTGGTCAAGGTCGATGACACTCAGTCGCTGGCCGAATGGGCCGAACGCTTCCTGGCCAAGAGCGACCTGGTCATCGCCCAGGAGTTCCTGCCCACCAGCTTCGATTGGCGGATCGGCGTCTTCGACCGGGCGCCCCTGTATGCATGCAAATACCACATGGTCGAAAAACACTGGCAGATCACCAAGAGCGACGAGAACGGGCACCGGCGTTACGGGCGCACCGAAACGCTGGCCGTGCAGCAGGCGCCGCGCCAGGTGGTCAGGGCGGCCGTCAAGGCGGCCAACCTGATCGGCGACGGACTCTACGGCGTCGACGTGAAAATCGTGGGCCGGCAAGCCTACGTCATCGAGGTCAACGACAACCCCAACATCGACGCGGGCGTCGAGGACGACTTTTTGCGCGAGGAACTCTACAGCCGGATCATGGACACCTTCGTCGATCGCATCGAACGGCTCAAGGCCGGAGCGAGGTCGGCGTGAGCGAGGCCGGGGCGTGGGGCCTGTTCGAACGTTTCGGCGTGGAACTGGAATACATGATCGTCGGCCGGGGGATGGCGGTCCTCGCCGCCGCCGACGAATTGCTGCGGCGGCAAGCCGGCAGGTGTGTCTCCGACGTCGTCCGCGGCCCGATCACCTGGTCCAACGAGCTGGTGGCTCACGTGATCGAGCTCAAGAACACCGAGCCCGTCCCGCGGCTGGAGCCGCTGGTCGAGCTGTTTGCCGCCGAGGTGCCGCACATCAACGGCTTGCTGCAGCCGCTGGACGCCCGCTTGCTCCCCACGGCCATGCACCCTTGGATGGACCCCGCCCGCGAAACCAGGCTCTGGCCGCACGGCGGCGGAGAGGTCTACCAGGCATACGACCGCATCTTCGACTGCCGCGGCCACGGCTGGTCGAACCTGCAAAGCGTCCACTTGAACCTGCCGTTCGCCTCGGACGACGAGTTCGGGCGGCTGCACGCGGCCGTGCGGCTCGTGCTGCCGATCCTGCCGGCCTTGGCGGCCAGCTCGCCCCT
>JBBDNX010000225.1:0-1126 GCA_040877345.1 Pirellulales bacterium | reverse complement strand
CCTGCTGAGCGTCTTTGCGGCTGCCGTCGGCTGCAAGCTGCCTTTCACCAATAACTTGCCCCCGGCCGAGCGGATCATGCACCCCGGACCGGGCGTCGACGGGCCTGGCCCCGGCGTGATGATGCTGGGCAACCCCAGCGGGATGCCGCCCTTCCCGGCCGCCGCGTCGCAGGTAGTGTTCGCCGGCCCTGACGGGATGATGGTGGCCTGGGACGTCAGCATGCCGGGCATGTTCGACTCGGAGCCGCTGATCGTTCCCGGCCGGAATAACTTCCCCCAAGGCGCGATCTACCGGCTCAAGCTGACGAACATCCCGGGCCGTGAAGGCATCGAGCTGTATCCGACGCTGGAGATCGGCCCCTCGCTGCCGCGCACCGACGCTTACCTGGCGCACAACGCCATTCCCGTGCAGTTCACCGAGGAAGACTTCGACCAGGTGCTCACGGGCAACTTCGTGACCAAGGTGATCTACCTGCCTGATCCCGAGTACCAGGAGCTGGCCGTGGCCGCCGGCGTCGAAACGCTGGTCAGCACGCGGCTCGATCCGGGCGTCGATCCGATTGTCGAGGCCGATCGCCGTGGCGCGATCCTGGCGATCGTTCGGATCGGCAACAAGGACTTGCAGTCGGGCGGCGAAGAGGAACTGATGGGCGCCGGATATGGCGGCGAGTACGGGATGAGCGGCGGCCTGATCCCCGCCGGTTACTGCGCGCCCGGCACCGCCCCCGACATGATGGCCGGCGTGACCGCTCCGCAGTATGGGATGCCGATCACCGGCACGCCGATCGGGCTGCCCGGCCCGCCGCACGTCCCGTTGGGTATCCCGGCCGGCTTGCAGAAGCACACGATACGCAACCACACGATGCAGCGCATCCCCGGACCGGTGGAAAAGGTCGGCATTCACGTGCGCCAGTCGCCGGGCTTCCACTATCCGAAGCCGCCGAAGAGGGCCTTTATTCATGAGCGGGCCCGCGCCCCGTGGCACTGGTTCCGCCAGCCATTCTGGTCCAAGACGCGGTCGGTGCCCACCGACGCCGCGCACGGCCCCATGGCCGCGGCCGACTGTGTCGACGGCAACTGCGAGTAACCGCGTCCGACGGGATCGAAGCTGAGTGGCCAAGCACGT
>JBBDNX010000224.1:2520-5756 GCA_040877345.1 Pirellulales bacterium | reverse complement strand
CTGGAGGCCGATTCGCCTTTCATGCCTTATTCACCAATCATCCTGGCCGGGGTGCTGCGCGATTGGCGGGCCTGGGCGGCAGTCTATACAATCGTGGCCCTGTTGCTGGGAATCTGCCTCACCCTCACCGTGCTGGGGCTCTTTTACGCGCCCCTTCTCACCGTGCTGCTTGCCTCCCCGTCGCTAGCGGCGCTGGCATTCATCTGGGCGCGGCTGGTGGGCCGCTTGGCATGCCGCGCCGGCACGCAGAAGCCCAAGCGGCCCCGCCGCAAGCGGCCGGCCCCCGAGCCGGCCCTCAATACCGCCGGTCCTGGGCCCGCATGATCAGGTACAGCAGCGTCAACAGCGACTGCAGCGTGGCGGCCACGTAGGTCCAGGCCGCCGCGTTGAGCACCTTTTCGACGTAGACGAGGCCTTGATGGTCGATAATCCCCAGTGCCACCAGTTGCTGCTTGGCCCGCGTGCTGGCATTGAACTCGACCGGCAAGTTGACCACCTGGAAGAAAACCACGCCGCCAAACAGCGCAATGCCCGCCCACATCAGGCCAACCCCCCACGTCATACCCGCCCCACCGGCAAACAGACCGATAATGAACAGCAGCATGCTGAATCCGCTGCCAAAGTTCGCCATCGGCACGGCGGCGTTGCGCACCATCAGGGGCGCATAGTTATGCGCATCCTGGATGGCGTGTCCCGCTTCGTGGGCGCCGATGCCCACCGCCGCCAGCGTTCGGCTCTGATACACCTGGGGGCTCAGCCGCAACACCTTGTGGCGAGGGTCGTAGTGGTCGCTCAATTGACCGGGGATCTGCTCGATATCGACCATGTCCAGGCCGGCCGAGTCGAGCACGTAGCGGGCTGCCGCGGCGCCGCTCAGCGAGGCCGGCATCCGCTGTGCCTCGGCATACGTCGAGCGGACCTTGGCCTGCGCCCACAGCGCCAGCAAAATGGCCGGTGCAAGGACTATAAAGTACAACGGGTCAAAAATCATCCGATTGGTTCTCCAGCTCGTAGAACGGAATTCACTCCGTTTTTTGGAATTTTACTCCGTTTACCCCGCCATATTCGATTCGTAGGCCGGCAAGCCATATTAGCCGGCCAGCTTGCCTCTATTGTACGCAAGCCGGCTAGTAGAACGGAATTTCATTGCGTTTCCTTTTTCCCTCCCATCTTCCCTCCCATCTCCGAGGTCAGCCGAAAACGGCATTCCACACCCTCCGTTCTACAGACAAAGGGCGCAACCCCGTCCTCCCCCGCAAAAACATCCAAAACTGCCCATATTATCCAGTTCACTGGAACGAGCGGACTCCTCGTGCTATCTTCGCGGTATGCCTCTTGCGCCCAACGTCCTCCGATTGCCGGCCTGGCAAGTCCTGCTGCTGTCCGGCCTGATCGCGGCAGGACAGCCAGGCTGTTCCCCGTCCACCGCCAGTCAGCCCCAGGCCAGTCAACCCATTAAGTTGGCAAGCTCAGCCGTCGGTTCGTCAACCAGTCCGCCAGCCGATGAACAACTGCGCGAGCGCATCGACCGCGTCATTGCCTTCACCCGCCGCCGGCATCTCAGCCCGCAAGTACACAACGCCTGGCAAGTGGTGCATGGACTCTTGGTCTTCGGCCGCCAGCTCAGCTTGGACGACAATGGCAAGCTCGTCGGCGCCCTGGACTACCTGCTGCAGGGTGGCGACTTGAAGGGCTGGAAAATGCTGCCAGGCGAGAAAGGCCTCGAAGCACTGCTCGAACCGGGCACCAAGAGCGGCCAAGGGCACGAGGACCAGTGGCTCGGTTATCTCTCGCAGTGCGGCCTGGCGGCCGAGGAGACAATCGTCGTCCAGGGACAAACGTTTTATATCTCGGACCTGGTCACGCAAGCTCAGTGGGACGTGCGCGAGGGGGTCGAGGCGACTTGGACCCTCATGGCGCTGGGCACGTTTTTGCCGCTCGACGCCCGGTGGCAGGCCAAGGACGGCAGTCAGTGGTCACTGGAACGGATCATCGAGTCGGAGGCTGGCCAGGAGCTGGCCGGCAGTGCCTGCGGAGGCTCGCACCGATTGTATGCCATGGCCGTGACCTTGAACCGCTACCTGGAGGAAGGCGGCCAGTTGAAGGGCGGCTGGCTGGCGGCCGACAAGAAGATCCAGGAAGCCGTCGAGGCTGCCCGCCGCTTCCAGCAGCCCAACGGCGCGTTCTCCACCAACTACTTTCAGCGCGCCGGAACATCCGCCGACGTCGGCCTGCGGATCAACACCTCCGGGCATGCCCTGGAGTTCCTCGCCGTCGCGCTGCCCCAGGAGCGATTGGAGGAACCCTGGGTCGCCAAGGCGGTCGCCTACCTGTGCGGCCTGCTGGAGCAAACCCAGGACCTGCCGCTCGAGTGCGGCGGCCTGTATCATGCCGCTCACGGCCTGGCCTTGTACCGCGAGCGGATCTACGGCCCATAAAACGGAATTTATTCCGTTTCGCCTCGCGCTGATCTAACACCGATCAGTGTGGTGGGTTATGGCTCAAGCGACCTGGTTCAACAGTGCATTTCCCACGGTCGCGCCGCACGGATGCCCATTCTAGCCGGTGGCCGGGTGGTGGCCGGCGCGGCCGCTCATGGCGAGCCTCTTCCCCGGTCTTGGCACTAATCTTGCAGACTTATGCAACTTCGTCCCTGCACAACGCAGGATTTCGCTTGCGGACAACGTTTGATTTGAAAGGGAGCCGAGCAATGGCAGCGACTACTCGACAAACCGCCGTGGGAATCTTTACCGACTTGCGACTGGCCCAGGAGGCAATCGAAGAGCTGCGCAAGGCCGGTTTCCGTGAAGACCAGATCGGCGTGGTTTCCCGCGACACCGAAGGGGCATCAGTCCAGACCGCGGTCCCCGACGAAGGAACGAAGGCCGGCGAAGGCGCCGTCGGGGGCATGATCGCCGGCGCCGGAGTCGGAGGCTTGTGGGCCATCGGGATCGCCGCCGGCTTGCTGCCCGCCATCGGTCCGGTGATTGCCGGTGGCGTCCTGGCCAGCATTCTCGCCAGTGCGGCCGCCGGCGCAGCCGCTGGAGGCCTGATCGGCGCCTTGATCGGTCTGGGCATTCCGGAGGAAGAAGCCCGCTATTATGCGGGTGAGTTCGAGGCCGGCCGCACCATTGTGACGGTGCAGGCAGCCGACCGTTTCGCCGAGGCGACCAACATCCTCAAGCGCTGCGGCGCGGAGTTGAGCCCCAGCGGCGTGGCGTCGGTGGCATCCTCCA
>JBBDNX010000224.1:0-2510 GCA_040877345.1 Pirellulales bacterium | reverse complement strand
TTTTCCATCAAGGGGTAATGGGTGCAGCCAAGGATCGCAGCCTCCGGGTGGGGCATCCGGCGCTTCAGCGCCTCGACATGGCTGCGGACCAAAGCCTCGGCAAGGATTTCGTCGCCCTGTTCGATGGCGTCCACCACGCCGCCGCAGGGCACCGCCGCCACGGCCGGCATGTCCGCCGGCGAGTCGCCCGCCATGGGTGGCGTGCACCCTCACGAAGAGGCGGTGATCCAGCGCAATCCAGTCCCAGAGGCCGGGGTCCCCGACACCGACGTGGGCACGAAGCGCCCGGAGCACCTGCGGCGCCAGGAGCGCGTCGAGCATGGTGCTGACGACGCCGGCGCCACCCCCGGCTAGCCTCACCCGCGAGTGCCGCTGCTTCGCGGGACGCCGAAGAAGAAGAAGCCGTTGAACGCGCCGTGAGGCTCAGCGAGCGAGCAATCCGCTGCGAAAGCGGCGGCAGCGCGAGCCACACAGCAGCGCCAGCGAACCGATGCCGAACAATAGAAAAGCCGAAGGCTCCGGAACGACCGCCTGGGCCGCCGGCGAGTTGGGGAAGGCCCCGAGCGGGAACAACGGATCGCCGCTGAGATTGTCCAGCTCGAACCAGGAGGCCGAATAAGGGGCGTTCGTCGGTGCAAAGGGCGAGACAAACCCAAAGCCGTCGAGAGAATCTCCTTCAAGAATCGCCCCCGCGGGCGGAGTCCTCTCGCCGGCGGGTGCCGCGTACCAGTGAATCACGTGCTCGACGAAGGTGAAGGAGCTGGTGTCGCCGAAATAGAACGGGTCGGACGGGTCTTGCCAGGGTGCGATACCAGTCCACCCGGTGCCGGAATTCGGCACGCCGATCGCTTCGATTTCAAATTCCCACCCCGACGGCGCGAGGATCGAAGCGAGGTCGATCCCCGCATCGCCGAACCAGGGAAGCTCCCAGTCCACAATGAGGTGCAGTCCTTGTTGTTCTCGGTGCAACGGGGTGTCGTTGAACACCATGTATTGATAAACCCAATCGTCGCTGTCATCCTGTGTCGCCACGCCCTCGACGTGCGAAGCGCGCTGGGGCGTTCCATCAATGTGGCTTGCAAGCAACGCCGGGGTGGGGGCCCCGCCCCACAGCACAAGGACAATGACCGCCCGTTCGGCCCGGCAGAACAGAGGATCCAGCAACATCCGGTGCCCTTTCAGATTGCAGCGACCAGCCCGAACAGCATCGTCCAATGTGCGAAGCCCCCTGCCGGCTACAAGTCTGATCAACAAAAACCAGGCCTGTCAAGAAAAAAGTGGCCGTTGGCCCCGGCCATGCCCACCCTCGGGATCTGCCGGCCTCTCACTGCTTGCCTTGGCGCCCCCCAGCGTTCAAAATGACTGCCGCCCGCGGACGACGCTCCTGTTGACTCGGGCTGAGATTCTCCCTGCAAAGAACATCCTTCGCACCGCAATTGGAGACCAGGCATGTCAAGCAAAACCGCGATGCTGCTCGGGGCGGGTCTGATCGTACCCTGGGCCGCCATGGCCTCGGCTGAGCCGGGCGACCTGCCGGCCTTTACGGATGCCGAGAAAGCGGGAGCCGACTTCGCCGTCCAAGGCGAGTACAGCGGCGAGCTGGCCTCCCAGGACGGCCCCAGGAAATACGGCATCCAAGTGATCGCGCTGGGCGACGGCAAGTTCCAGGCCGTGGTACACCGCGGCGGTTTGCCGGGCGACGGCTGGGAGAAGGGTGATCGGCGCAGCACTTATGCGGGCGAGACCACCAACGGAGCGACCGTGTTTCCCGGCGACCAAGGCGAGGGGCGGATCGCCGACGGCGTGCTCACCGTGACCAACTCGGGCGGCGAAAAGCTCGGCCAGCTCCAGAAAGTAGAGCGCAAGAGCCCCACGCTGGGCGCCAAGCCGCCCCAGGGCGCGATCGTGCTGTTCGACGGCACCAGTGCCGACGCCTTCGAAGGGGGCAACCTGACCGAGGATGACCTGCTGGCCGCCGGCTGCAAAACCCGCGACTCCTTCGGCAGCTTCCGCTTGCACATCGAGTTTCGCACCCCCTTCATGCCCACCGCCCAGGGCCAGGCCCGCGGCAACAGCGGCGTATACTTGCAGGACCGTTACGAGTTCCAGGTCCTCGATTCGTTCGGCCTGGAAGGCAAGGACAACGAGTGCGGCGGCCTCTACTCGATCCAGGCGCCAAGGCTGAACATGTGCTTCCCCCCCCTGGCCTGGCAGACGTACGATTTCGACTTCTCGGCCCCCAAGTTCGACGACCAGGGAAAGAAAGTGGCCAACGCCCGCGTGACGCTCAAGCACAATGGCGTGCTGGTGTACGACGACTTCGAGATCCCGCGCCTCACGCCCGGCGGTTTGAGCGAGGAAGGTCCGACGGGTCCCATCGCCCTGCAGGAGCACGGCAACCCCGTGGCCTATCGCAACATTTGGCTGGTGGAAAAAAAGTGAAGTCCGGCAAGCAATCGACCGACGCCCAACGCGCTGCCCGGATTGCCGCCATCCGGGCCCAAATCGCC
>JBBDNX010000223.1:0-5766 GCA_040877345.1 Pirellulales bacterium | reverse complement strand
CGGCGTCGGCAACGTGTTTCGGCTCGGGGCTCACTTGCCTCACCGCCTTTGGAACGCCCCCCCAGGTAGGCACCAGACACACTGTCTGACCAGGATTCTAAGACGAGTTGTCTGAGATGTCAATACCTCGGCTCAAAACATTACTAACCCGACGCGCCAGCGAGGGAAAAAAGGGTCTTTCAAATCCTTTGGGCCGGTGAATTACCGGCCCCCCCGAGCTAAACTAGGAAAAAACTGCAACGACCACGAACGAACTAAAGCCAAGATTGGAGGTTCCTACCATGACGAAGCTCAATGCCCGCTCATCGATCATTGCCGTGGCGGCCCTGCTGGTTGCCCAGGCCGGCGCCCGCCAGGCAGCAGCCGTGGCATTTCCCGACAAGAACCTGGAAACCGCCGTGCGGGCTTTGCTGTTTGACAAGAAGGATCCGGCCGTCGAGCTGACCGAGGAAGACCTGCGCAAGATCTTCATCCTGGAGGCGAAGGGCAAGGGGATCAAGGACCTGACCGGGCTCCACCAGTGCCCCAACTTGCAGCTTTTGGACCTGGCGAACAACGAAGTGACCGACGTCGCGCCCTTGAAGGACTGCAAGAACCTGCAGTCGCTCGACCTCTCGAAGAACACGATCGCCGACATCGGACCGCTGGCCGGCCTGGAGGCGCTTCAGTACCTGGAGCTGTCGAACAACCAGATCACGACGCTGCCCTCGCTGGAGGCGCTGGTCAAGCTGTCGGCCCTTTACCTGTCGGGCAACCAGATCGCCGACCTGGCGCCGCTCGAAAAACTGCCCAAGCTCACCAGCCTGCACCTGGCGGCCAACAAGATTACCGACATCGCTCCGCTGGCCCCCTTGACGAAGCTGTCGCTGTTGAAGCTCAGCGGGAACTGCATCGAAGACATTTCTGCCCTGGGCAAGCTGAACAACCTGAGCCTGCTGTTGTTGGAGAAGAACAAGATCAGCGACCTGGCGCCGCTGGTCGAGTCGTGCAAGGCCGACGCCGAGGGAGAAAAGCGGTTCGCGCCTTATCTGCGTCTATACCTGGCGGGCAACCCCTTGAGCGACGCGGCCAAGAACGAACAGGTTCCCGCGCTGCAAGGGTTCGGAGTCAAGGTTCACCTGGAAGAGGAGCCGCCGGCCAACCCGCCGGCCAACCAGGCGGCCAGCGGCCAGTAGTCGAGCAGCGCTTCGTCGTCGAAGGCGGCGCGCGTCGCGAGCAGCTTGCTCAGGCCGTCGAGCGTTTGGGGTTGCGGCTGAGCTATCGTGTCGAGCCGCGGGGCGACGGCCGGCGCTCGGCTGCCGGGCCGGTCGTATGGACTTTCCCACTGGCTCCCGCCCGGTCGATCGGACTGGGATGTTTCGTCTTCGCCGCCGTCCGGCTGGCTGAACAGCATGACGGCCTGCGCCGTCCCGGCCGTCTCGGTCTGCTCGACGGCCACATCGTCGAAATGGCTGACCGCATTGCGGGTGGCGAGCCCCAGTGAGCCATCGATCAGCGTGTCGCCGTACGTAAAGCTCAGCTTCGTCGCTCCGTCGACAATCAACGTTACGCGCGTGCCGTTCTCGATCCGGAGGGTCAACCGGTAATCGCGGACCGGATCGATCGCTTCGTTCAGCTTGGCGTCTTCGAGCCAGCCGCTGGCCGTGCGCCGCCCGATGAGCCAGCGGTTCGCGCCCTCATAGGCACCGGCGAACTTGAAGTCGGTGGGGCCCTGGTAATCGAAGACCAAGAGTGCATTGCTCAGCAAGCTGCCGGTCGGCGCGTTTGCATGGATCGTGGCCCGCATCTCGAGGTCGGCCGGCAGCGCGTCGGCAATCCGCAGCGTGCTGACCGCGTCGCCTCCGGAAATCGGCGAGGCATGATAGCGGCCGCTCGAAGCTTGCCAAGTGCCGGAGCGGACCAGAAAGAAGTCGGCCAGGTCGTCGTTAAAGTCTTCCTGGATCGGCAGCGTGCCGGACGGCGGGGGCGGAGGCGGGACATGCTCCCGGACGGACACGTTGTCGAATTTCGCCAGGGCATTGCGGGTGGCCAGCCCAACCGCGCCGTCGCTCAAGCTGTCTGTGAATGTATGTCCGAGCTTTGCCGCCCCGTCCACGAACAAGGTCGCCCGGCCGGTTTCGTCCAGCAGCACCTTCAGGTCGTAGTCGCGGTCGGCCTGGATCGTCTCGGACAGCTTGGCGTCTTCCAGCCAACCCGACGCCGTCCGGCGGCCGATCAGCCAGCGCCCGGCCCCCGCGTAGGCCCCGGCGAACTTGAAGTCGGTCGAACCCTGGTAATCGAAGATCACCAGCGCATTGCTCAGCAAGCTCCCGGTGGCCGCCTGCACGTTGATGCGGGCCTCGACTTCCAACGGCAAGGGGAGCGAGCCGGCGATGGAGACGGTGCTGATCGCATCGCCGCCGCCGACGGGCGACGCATCGTACCGGCCGCTGGCGACCTGCCAAGTGCCCTGCCGCACCAGGAAATAGTCGGCCAAACCATCGTCGAAATCTTCTTCGATGGGCAATGTCCCTTGCGGCGGCGGGGGAGGCGGCACACGCTCGGCGGCCTGCACGTTGTCGAAACGGCTGATCGCGTTGCGAGTTCCCAGTCCCAATCCGCCGTCGACCACCGATTCGCTGTACGCGAAACTGACCTTGAACGTGCCGTCGACCGACAGGCTCACCAGGCTCCCCTCGTCGATGGCCAGGTGCACCTGGTAGTCGCGGCCCGAGTCGATCGTTTGTCCGAGACCGGCATCCTCGAACCAGCCGCTGGCCGTCCGCCGGCCGATCAGCCAGCGGTTGGCGCCGTCGTAGGCGCCGGCGAACTTGAAGTCGGTCGGGCCCTGGTAGTCGAAGATCAAAAGCGCGTTGCTCAAGTAGCTCCCGGTTGCGGCGCTGGAATTGATCGTGGCCGACAGTTCGACGTTGGAGGGCAGCCCGCCTTCGACCAATAGCAGGCTGACCGCGTTGCCCGAGTCGATGGGAGAGGCGTGGTAGCGCCCGTCGAACAACTGCCAGGTGCCGGTCTCCGGCTGGAAGTGGTCGGCCACATGGTCGTCGAAGTCTTCGTCGATCGGCAGTGGGCTGGACGAGGGGGGCGGTGGCGGAGGCGGCGGATCGAAGACGTCGATCTGCACGTCGTCGAAGTGGCTGACCGCATTGCGCGTGGCCAGCCCCAGGCGGCCGTCGGAAAGGTCGCCGGCAAAGTCATGGCTGAGCTTCCGCACGCCGTCGACAAACAGCGTCACGCGCGCCGGCTCTTCGATGGTTACCCGCAGATCGTAGTCGCGTCCGGCGTCGATCACCTGCGAAAGCGTGGCGTCTTCCAGCCAGCCGTCGCTGGTCCGCCGGCCCACCAGCCAGCGGTCCACGCCGGCATACGCGCCGGCGAACTTGAAATCCGTGGGGCTCTGATAGTCGAAGATCACAAAGGCATTGCTCGAGTAGCTTCCCGTCGCCTCGTCGGCCTGGATCGTGGCCTCAATCTCCAAGTTCGACGGCAGGTCGCCCTCGATCCTGAGCGTCGTGATTGCGTCCTGGCCATTGAGCGGCGTGGTGTGATAACGCCCGCCGCTCACGACCCAACTGCCCGTCTGGCTGCCAAAGAAGTCCGCTATCCCATCTTCGAAATCCTCGGCGATCGGCAGCGTGCCCGAGGGGGGCGGCGGCTCGGGGTTGCCCAAGGCCGAGGCCACGTTCAGCCGGCCGCCGGTGACCGATTTGCCGGCCAACGCGGCCACGGGATCGACGGTGGCGAACAACTGGGCGATCACCTGCGAGTAGCTCCACTCGGGGTGTTGGCCGCGCAACAGGGCCGCGGCGCCGCTGACGTGCGGCGTGGCCATCGACGTGCCGCTGAACGTACTGTACGTGTTGTTGCGCGTCGTGCTAAGGATGTTGACGCCCGGCGCCCCGAGATCCACGGTCGTGGCGCCATAGTTGGAAAAAGACCCCAGCGCATCATGGTGGTCGGTGGCCGCCGCGACGACGATGTTGTCGAGGTTGTAGTTGGCCGGATAAAAAGGGGTGCTGTCGTTGTTCAGCGGAATGCCGAAAAAGCCGTTTCCCGCGGCGGTCACGAACAAGTGCCCGGCCGCACCCGCCGCGGCGATCGCATCGTACAGCGCCTGGGAAAACTCTTCGTTGGCACCCCAGCTATTGTTCGATATCGTGGCCCCCATCGCCACGGCATACTCGATGGCCTCGATGGCACCGCTCAGCGTCCCGCTGCCGGTAGCGTCCAGGAACTTCAAGGCCATGACCCGCGAGTTCCAGCTCACGCCCGTCACGCCGATGCCGTTGTCGCCCACGGCGGCTATGGTGCCGGCCACGTGTGTTCCGTGGTTGTGGTCGTCGAGCGGATCGCCGTCGCGGTTGACGAAGTCGTAGCCATACACGTCGTCGACGTAGCCGTTGCCGTCGTTGTCGATGCCATCGCCGGCAATCTCGCCGGGGTTGACCCACATGTTGGCCGCCAGGTCCTCGTGCAGGTAGTCGACCCCCGTGTCGATCACCGCCACAATGGTGTCGACGGTGCCGGTGGTCACGTCCCAGGCCAACGGTGCGTCGATGTCCGCGTCGTCGGTCCCGCCCGTCTGACCCTGGTTGTGGAGGCCCCACAGGGCGCCGAACTGAGGATCGTTGGGAAAGCCGGCCAACTGAACCCGGTAGTCCGGCTCGGCATAGAGCACCGCCGGATTGGCCCGGTAGGCGGCCAGCGTCTCTTCGAGCGAAGTGCCCGGCGGCAGTCCGAACTTGTGCAGGCCGGGCACGACCGGCAAGGTGCGTTCCAGCCCGCCCGCCGGCAGCGGGGCGGCGTCGGGCGGCTGGCATTCGGTGGCCAGGCAGGCCGGCTCGTCGCGGAAGCGGACGAGGATGCTTTGTATGTCCGGGGCGGTCGAGTCCAACACGAGCCGGCCGCCCAGGTCGATCGTTCCTAGCGCCGTGGCGGTCAGCAGCCTTCGCTCTTCCAACCGCTCGAAGCGGCCATAAGCGGCCCGGTTTGGCCAAGCACGGCCGGTGCCGTGCCGTCGAATACGGGAGCCTGCCATAGGATTCGCTTTCGAGCTCTGTGGAGTATCCGAGGAGCACCAGAAAAGGCCATCGTTGCCGCTTGTAAATTGGGCCACTTCCGTTGTCAATCAAAATCGAGCGCCTTTGCCGATTTGCCGGCTCGTATTGGTGCGGCGGGGCCGGTTATAACGATTAGAGAATCCTTTCCGCTTCGGACGCGTGCCGCTCTTTGAAGGCGGCGGCGATCGCGACCGGCTTCGAGCAGTGACAAGCTGTAACACTGAAATGGGCGACGAGTTCGACTCACCTCAAGCCGATTCACCAGAGTCGGCGGCCAACGACGCTGGCGACGGCTATGGCCTCGACCCCGAGACGGACCGGGCGGCCGACGAGCCGTCCGGCCGTTCCCGCGAAGTGCTCGACCTGGTCAAGGCCGCGATCCTTGCCGACGCCGACCAGGAGCGGCGCTTCTCGCTGGCCGGTTTGTTGGCGGTGGTGACGCTGGCCGCACTGGTTTTAGGGATCGGCACGCACCTCTCGCCAGCGGTTTTCGCGGGCGTGACCGGTCTGGCCGCGTTGCTGGGGATGGTGGCGATGGCCGTGGCGCAGGACCGCTGGGCCATCGCCCAGCTCGCTTGGTGGGTGCTGTTTGCCATTTACCTCTTGGCCACCGCCCGCGCGATCTGGCTCTGAGACTAGCGGTGTACCATGCTGCTCAGGGTGCCACGGGCAGGCCTGCGATTGCGGACCAGGGCGCGGCCGGCCGCGC
>JBBDNX010000222.1:0-5779 GCA_040877345.1 Pirellulales bacterium | reverse complement strand
CGTGTGGACCACGTTCGCCCTGCTTGGGCCGGGCCAAGGCGCGGATGGTCGATTGCAACAACTCGGCGCCCAGCAGCGGGCAGGCCAGCGGGACCAGCGGGCCCGAGGCGGACTCGGCCTGGGCATAGTGGATGGTGCGGGCGACCTGCTGCCGGCCGCTGCCCGCGGGTCCGATCACGACGACGCTGGCCTTGCCCATGGCCGCCAGGGCGACCTGGGAACGGACCCGCTTCATGGCCAGGCTTTCGCCGACGAGGCGGCCCAATTGATACTTGGCCCCCAGCAGCCGCCGATAGCGTGCAACGCGGGCGTGCAACTCGGCCGCCGAGGCTTCGGCCGCGTCCGCATTCGCTGCCGCCGGCTGGCCCGCAACGCCGACGAAAGCGACAACGCCCCCGACCTGGCTGCCGCCGGCCAGTGGGACGAACTCGACGGTGCGCTCGGTTTCATCCGCGTCCCCGTCGTGCAGCCGAATGGTAGAAGAAACGCTGTGTCCGGTTGCGGCAAACACCTCGGGCGGCGGGCACAGCGCGGCGGCCAGTGCGGCGGACCCGGCCGCCTCCGGGCTGGAGTGATAGCGGCACTCCTGGCCCAAGAGCTCGTCGCCGGCGCCGGTCCACTCGCGAAAGGCGCGGTTGTAGTAGACGATCCGCCGCTCTTCGCTCACCGCATAGACCGGCTGATCCACCGCGTCGAGCATCCGGGCCAGCTCTGTAGCGGCAGCGCGAGGAGGAGGCATAAAACAAGGCGATAGGGCGACAAGGAGACAAGGCGAATACGGCTACCTCGCGCGGAGCGTGAGGGCTACTATACGAGACGGCTGATGGATGACGTTGAATTCAATTCCAACTCTGGAATCTGTGATTCGCTCTTTGGCTTCTGGCCTCCGGTTGCGGCTGACCGCTTGTTCCGATTCATCCTTCTGCCTTCTGGCTTCTGCCTTCTGAACCGCCTGGCTGGCGCGCTGGGAGCTGCCGACCAAAGGACCAGGATAGAGACCGATCGCCACGATGGCCACCGAGCAGAGTAGCATGGCCGTGGCCGCGCCCCAACCTCCCTCGGCCCGGGGCACCGCAATCGGGGCCCGGAAATACATGACGCCAATGATTCGCAAGTAATAGGCCGCACCGATGGCCGCGTTCAACACGCCCACGATGGCCAAGGCGATCAACCAGGGATAGACCGAGCTGACCGGCGGCTCGGCCACCAGCGCGCTGCCGAAGAGGGTGAACTTGCCCCAGAAACCGGCCAGGGGCGGAATGCCGGCCAGGCTGAACATGAAGGCGGCCATGCCCGCGGCGGTGCCGGGATGCGTGCGGCCCAGGCCGGCCAACTCGTCGACGCCGTCGATCTGGCGGTGGCTGGTGCCCAGCCAGGTGAGCACGGCGAAGGCGCCGGTGGTGGCCAGCGAATAGACGGCCAGGTAAAAGAGCATGGCCCCGATGCCGTCGATCGATCGAGCGGCGCCGCTGCCTCCAGCCAGGCCGACCGTGAGCCCCAGCAGCATGTAGCCGGAGTGGGCGATCGACGAATAGGCCAGCAGCCGGCGGATGTTGTCCTGCCAGAGGGCCAGCACATTGCCCAGCGTCATGGTGGCCACGGCCAGGATGAACGCCAGCCGCCAGCCGACGCTCTCCGATCCCGGCATGGCGACGGCCGCCACGCGCACCAGCGCCACCAGGCCGGCGATCTTGGGCAGCACGGAGAGCAGCGCCGCGTTGGCGTGCGTGGTCGCCTGGTAAACGTCGGGCGCGTAAAAATGGAAGGGCACGGCCGCGATCTTGAATCCCAAGCCGGCAAAGATCAGCACCAGGGCCACGGCCGCCAATGTACCGCTGCCGTCGCCGCCGGCGGCCAGGGCCGCCTCGATGCTCGCCAGGCTGGTCGAGCGGCCGATGCCATACAGGAAGCTGAAGCCGTAGAGCGTCAAGGCCGACGCCAGGATGCTGAGGAAGAAGTACTTGACGGCCGCTTCCTGCGACTGCATGTCGCGGCGGCCCATGTACAAAAGCACGTAGGTGGGGATCGAGATCAGCTCCAGGCCCAGGAACAACAGGACGAGCTCGTGGGCCGCGATGGCCAGCATCAGCCCGGCGATGGCGAGCAACAGCGTGCCGGCCGCTTCGCCCTCCAGGGCCTGTGGCTGGGGCCGCTTGGACAACAGCACCAGGGCCAGGCCGACCACCAGCGTCAACCAGCGTCCGTAGCGGGCGAGTGGATCGAGACCGCCGGCGTCGTCGATGGCCAGCGGCCCGGCCCGCAGGATCTCCAAAGCGGCCGAACCGAGTGGCTCCTCGGGTCCCCACGTCTGGTTGAACATGGCCAGGGCGGCCAGGATCAGCCCGGCGGCCGCCACCCAATGCCAGATGCCGCGAACGGGGAGGAAGGCGGCGGCGAGGTAGATCAGCGTCGCGGTGGCGACGAGGATCACTTCGGGCGCGAGCGCGTAGATGGTTTCAATCGACACGGGCCGGTTGTCTCCTCGCTTGCGCCGTGCCGGCCACTTCGGCCCGGGCCGGCGGGCCGTAGCGCTGCTCGACGCGCGGGCCGAGCTGGGTGGCGAGCTGATTCAAGTCGCTTTCCATCGGTTTCAAAAAGTGCTGCGGGACCAGGCCGATCCAAAAGACGAAGACCGCCAGCGGGGCGAGGGCCAGGACTTCGCGGGCCGACAAGTCGCGGACCACGGCGGCGTGCTCCTGCTGCGGCTCGCGCAGGGGGCCAAAGAAAACCCGCTCGACCAGCCACAGCATGTACCAGGCGCCGAGCACCACGCCGAACACGGCGAGCACGGCAATCGTCAGCCATTGACCGGCATAGACGGCGGGCGACTCGGCCCACGCACGCTGGAACATGCCGACCAGGATCAATAGCTCGCCGGCAAAGCCGTTCAACCCCGGCAGCCCGATGCTCGACAGGGTGAAGAGCAACATGAAGAATGCCAGGCACGGGGTCCGCCGCGAGAGGCCGCCCAAGTCGGCGATCCGGCGGGTGTGGTATCGCTCGTAGAGCATGCCCACCAATGCGAAGAGGGCGCCGGTCGACAGGCCGTGGTTGACCATCTGCAGGACGGCCCCGTTGATCCCCAGCCGGTTGAGCGCGAACAATCCCAGCATGCAGAATCCCAGGTGGCTGACGCTGGAATAGGCGATCAGGCGCTTGATATCGGTCTGGACGAGCGCCACCAGGGCTCCGTAGATGATCCCGGCCGCGCTCAACCAAAGGATCCATGGCATGCAGGCGGCGGTGGCCTCGGGCAGCATCGGCAGGCTGAACCGCAAAAAGCCGTAGGTGCCGACCTTGAGGAGGATGCCTGCCAGGATGACGCTGCCGGCGGTGGGAGCCTCCACGTGCGCCAGCGGCAGCCAGGTGTGCAGCGGAAAGAGGGGCACCTTGATCGCGAAGCCGGCGAACAAGGCCAGGAAGATCCAGAGCTGCACGCCGTCGCCGATCGGCCGCTCGGCCAGCCGGCCGGTGAGCTCGGGGATCGAAAACGTCATCGTGCCCGACGGCGAATGGTGGTAGTCGATCAGCACGATCGCCAGCAGCCCGAGGAAGGTCAGCAGGCTGCCGGCCAGGGTGAACAGAAAGAACTTGATCGCCGCATACCGGCGCTCCTCGCTGCCCCAGATACCGATCAGGAAAAACAAGGGCACCAGCGTGAACTCGAAGAACACGTAGAACAGGATGATGTCGCGAGCGGCGAAGACACCCAGCATGCCGGTCTCGAGCACCAAGAGCAGCGAGTAGAATGCCACCGGCCGCTCGCTGATCGCCTCCCAGCTCACCAGGACGCTGGTGACCATCAACAGCGCGCTCAAGGCAAAGAGCCAGAGGCTGAGGCCGTCGAGGCCAAGGCTGAAGCGGATGTCGGGGGCGCCGCCAGGTGATGGCGACAGCCAGGCGGCATCGACGCCGGGAACGCCCTGTGGATAGTGCATCACCAGCCAACCGGTGAGCCCCAGCGTGATCAGGCTGGTGGCCAGCGCGATCCAGCGTATGACCTTCAGGCCTCCTTCGGCCAGGATCCAGATCACCGAAGCCCCGGCCAGAGGCAGAAACACGGTCACGAAGAGCAGGTTCACCATGTTCGTTTCAAGGGCCGCAACAGCGTCAACACCAAGCAGGCAAGGACCGGATAAATCCGGTCACTACAAACCGGGCCACCACCACAGCGTGCCGATCAACCACCAAGAAGTAAAGGACCGGATAAATCCGGTCACTACAAACCGGGCCACCACAACAGCGTGCCGATCAAGACCAGGAGCCCCAGCATCATGGACAGCGCGTAGAACGGCACCAGGCCCTTCTGCAAGGCCCGCAACACCGAGCCCATGCGCCAAGGCAGGCGGCCGCTGGCGTTGACCAGGCCGTCCACCAGCCAGCGGTCGATCCAATAAGCCACCTGTGCGACGAGCCACAGCGGCCACACGACGAGCACCTGGTAAATCTGGTCGAAGTAAAACCGGCCCGACGACAGTTGGTACAACCGCAAAGCGTAAGGCGAGCTGGCGAGGCGGGCCAGCGACTCGACCCGGCGCCGATCACCCAGGTACAAAAAGGCGGCCAGCGCCACGCCCGACACCGCGATCAGCGGGCTGAGCAAGGCAACCTGCCAGTGGCTGCCGTGGGCGGCGTGCTCGATCTCGCGGTAAGCCAGCGATGGTGTCCGCGCCAGAAAGTCGGCAAAGCCGTGCGTCCACTCGAACCAGGCGCCCACCACCAGCGAACCGGCCGCCAGCACCACCAGCGGCACCAGCATCACCGGCGGCGATTCGTGGGCGTGGTGGCCCGCTTCGGGCGGGATCCGCAGCGGCCCGAAAAACGTCAGGAACAATGCCCGGAACGTGTAGACGGCGGTCAGAAAGGCGGTGAACAGGGCCGCGAAGTAGAGCACCCGGTAGAAGGCCGCGTAGTCGGCCGCGGCTCCGCTCCGCTCGTGGACCGCCGCCAGGATGGCATCCTTGCTCCAGAACCCGGCAAAAGGAAGAACGCCGGCCAGCGCCAGGCAGCCGAACCAGAAGGTGAGGTGGGTCCAGGGGAGCAGGCGTCTGAGACCTCCCAGCCGCTGGATGTCGATCACGCCTCCCATGGCGTGCATGACGCTGCCTGCGCCAAGAAACAAGAGGGCCTTGAAGAAGGCGTGTGTGAAGAGGTGGAACATTCCGGCGGTGATGCCGGCCAGCGTGCCGGTGCCCAGGCCGAGGAACATGTATCCCAACTGGCTGATGGTGGACCAGGCCAGGACGCGCTTCAGATCGTTCTGCGTCATAGCGACGATGCCGGCCAGCAGGCCGGTGAAGCAGCCGACGGCGGCCACGGCCAGCCGCGCCTCGGGCGCCGCCGCGAACAAGGGCGCGCAGCGGGCGACCAGGTACACTCCGGCCGTGACCATCGTGGCGGCGTGGATCAGGGCGCTGGCCGGCGTGGGGCCTTCCATGGCATCGGGCAGCCAGACGTGCAGCGGAAACTGCGCGCTCTTGCCGCAGGCGCCGGCCAGCAGGCACAGGCAAATCGCCAGCCCCACGGTGCCGCCCACGTAGTTCAGGCCGGAAGAGGCGAGGCGCGACTGGCCGAGCACTCCCTCGACCGCCACCTCACGGCCACTGGCCACTTCCGCCCGGACGGCCACGGGCCGGCCGACGCGGTCGACATCGTGAAAGTTGAGCGTGCCGTAGGTGGTCCATAGCAGAAACAGGCCCAGGGCGAAGCCGAAATCGCCCACCCGGTTCACCAGGAAGGCCTTCTTGCCGGCGGCCGCGGCCTCCGGCTTTTCGTACCA
>JBBDNX010000221.1:0-5802 GCA_040877345.1 Pirellulales bacterium | reverse complement strand
CAGCACCTACACTGGCATGAGCGGCCCCAAGACCCCCAGGTGCGAGCAATGGACGAAGATGAGCTGGTGACCGTCTACACCGTTCAGGACGCAGGACAGGCCGAGGTCATCCGGATCGCCCTGCAAGACGAAGGCATACCCTGCACAGTGGGCGGCAACCGGGCCGGCCTGGCCGGCATTCTCGAAATCGACATCATGGTCCGGGCGAACGACGCAGTCCGCGCTCGCCGGCTGATCGAAGCCCACGAGATCTCCGAGAAACCAGATCGAGACACCCCAGACGAGGACTTTACCGAGTGATGATCAACCGGCCTCTCTCCCGACGCGGTGCCATCAATGCCGCCGGCGTCGCGCTCACCGCGGCACTGGCCGCCGGCAATCGCCCGCTCGCGGCGGCCCAGGCCGATCCTGACGCCCGCCGCGGCGACACGCAACCCTTCGGCTACTGTCTGAACACCAGCACCATCCGCGGCCAGGAGTTGGGGCTGGTCCAGGAGATCGAGATCGCCGCCCAGGCCGGCTACCAGGCGGTCGAGCCCTGGATCGGCGAAATCGACCGTTATGTCCAGGAGGGGGGCTCGCTCAAGGACTTGGCGGCCCGAATCAGCGACCTGGGCCTGACGGTGGCCGGCGCCATCGGCTTTGCGGAGTGGATTGTCGACGACGATGCCCGCCGGGCCAAGGGGCTCGAGGAAGCCCGCCGGTCCATGGACCTGGTGGCCCAGCTTGGCGGCACGCGGATCGCCGCCCCGCCGGCCGGCGCCACCGACCAGCCGGGACTGGATCTGTTCCAGGCCGCCGAGCGTTATCGGGCCTTGCTCGAAGTGGGCCAGTCGCTAGGCGTCCTGCCTCAGATCGAAGTCTGGGGCTTTTCAAAATGCCTCAGCCGCTTGGGTGAGACGGTCTTTGTGGCGGTCGAAAGCGGCCATCCGTGCGCCGGCCTGCTGTTGGACGTGTACCACATCTACAAGGGCGGCTCCGACTTCGGCGGCATCAAGCTCTTGGCCGGCAGCGCGATGCACGTCTTCCACGTGAACGACTATCCTGCCCAGCCGCCGCGCGCTGAGATCGGCGACGCCCAGCGCGTGTATCCGGGCGACGGCGTGGCCCCGCTCGGCATGCTTTTTCGCACCTTGCGCGACGGCGGCTTTCGCGGCTTTCTATCGCTGGAGCTGTTCAATCGCGACTATTGGCGGCAGGATGCCCTGCTCGTCGCCCGCACCGGGCTGGAAAAGACCCGCGCCGCCGTCCAAAACGCCCTTGTAGGATAGCCTTCCAGGCTGTCTCCGCAGCGCCAGTCGCCACACCTCGTCGCCTTTGTCACCTTGTCGCCTTCGTCCTCCAGCCTCCAGCCTAACGCGTCACGGCAGCTCACGAATCCGCAGGTTGCGGAACTCGACCGGCGAACCCTCCGACTCCAGGCAGATATAACCGCTGCGCGGCTCGCAGCCGGTGCCGCCGGACACCTCTTCGCCATTGACCCACAGCCGGACCTCGCCGTTGATGCACCGCGCGTAGTAGTGGTTCCACTCGCCGGCCCCCTTGGTGAGCTCTTTCGATGGGAAACTCCGGCTGCCGTCGGGCGACGCCGGCGCAAACGGCGTCATCCGCGAGCTGCCCACCGGAAAAACGTCGCCGTGCGTCGTAAACCAGTCGGCCTGCTTGCCCGTCCGCTTTTCAAACTGCTCCTTGTAACCCGGATCGAGCACTTGCATCTCGATTCCATGGGGGAGTTGGCCCGGCTCCAGACCGTCCAGCGATTCCTCGGGCGTCCACACAAAAACACCCGAATTGCCCGCCGGCCGCAAATGCCGCCACTCGACGACCAGTTCCAAGTTGGCGTGCTCATTCTTCGAACGGATGACTCCCACCGGCTGCCCGGTGCAGTGTGCAACACCCTCCTTCCAGGTCCAGGTGTCAGGATCGCAATTGACGTTGATAAAGTCGGCCTCGCCCAGCTCCCGCCAGCCGGGTCCGCTGCCGTCGATATAGGCCTTGGGCAGCGAGTTCTGCTCGTCCGCGCCAACCGCTTGAGCAAACAACAGCAGCCACACGAATCCGGCTGCAACGCCAACGTCTCTCGATGTCTTCATTTCTCAGCTCACCGATTGTCAGATCGACAGGTCCCAGGCCGCACCAAACGGATTCTCAACGCAGCACGCACTCCTCGACCTGTGCTAGGGGGGCTTGAACCGATCCATATTACTTCACCGCCGGCCGCCGAACCACCAGCCGGCGTTTCAGGCTCATTCCCAGCCGTGCCTCGTGGGCGCCGGCCAGCCGCCCGGCGTCTGCCCCGGCCGCGGCAGCGCCTGAACCGGCTCCAGCCGCGCCTCAAGGCGTATCGGGGTCGGCCGGCTCGCCGGAGGCCGGCCCCTCCTCAGCAGGCCGCGGCCGATCATCAATCTCTCCGGTCACCAACAACTCCGTCGGCAGCATGAAAGTGCTGCCCGATATCGTGTCCTGAACCATCCAATAGCCCGGGCTGAGGTGCGACGAGCAAATGATCTCCACCGACCGGGGTTTGCCGTCGTGCCAGACCGTTCGAACCTGTCCTTTCTTGACTTCCTCCATGGCAATCGCTCGCAAATGGGGACTGGGGACGCTAAAGTCACAACTTCGCCAAGTGAACAGTCGAGATTGGGCCAAAAAACCTGACATACATTCCGGGAATTTTTCAAAAATAAATTCCCCCAACCCCTTCTTGGCGATTCCTCCAAACCCCATCGACAAAGACCAGCCAACTGAATAGCCTACTGCAAACGGCCGCCCGTAACGGGCTGAAGTGACGGCCACGTAACGGTTTGCGCCTCGCCGAAGGTCCCCCTATGCCTCTGGGTTTGCTGCGATTTGGTCTGAGCAAGCAGTATGCGGAGCCGCGGATGTTCCGCGACGACTGCCCATTGCGCGACGACTACGACGTGGTCATCGTCGGGGCCGGGGGCCACGGACTCGCCGCCGCCTATTACCTGGCGCGCGATTACGGGACCACGCGGATTGCCGTCCTGGAGAAGGGATACGTCGGGGGCGGCAACACGGGACGCAACACCGCCATCGTGAGGGCCAATTACCTAACACCCGAAGGCGTAAAGTTTTACGACGAAAGTCTGCGGCTCTTCCGCCAGCTCTCTCAAGAGCTCGATTATAACCTCTTCTATTCCGAGCGAGGCCACTTCACGCTGGCCCACACCGAAGCCACGCTGCGGACCATGCACTGGCGGGCCGAGGTCAACAAGCACCTGGGCGTCGACAGCGAGGTGATTGGCCCTGCCCGAATCACCCGCCTCTGTCCCTACATCAACCTCCGCTGCGGGCACACGCCCGTCGTCGGCGCGCTCTACCACCCGCCCGGCGCCATCGTCCGCCACGACGCCGTGGCCTGGGCCTACGCCCGTGAGGCCGATCGCCGGGGGGTCGAGATCCACCAACGGACCGAAGTCACGGCGATCGACGTCCGCCAGGGCCGCGTCGTGGGAGTGGCCACCAACCGGGGATACATCCACACGCGTCGCCTCCTGTCGGCGGTGGCCGGCTACACGCCCCGCATCACCAGCATGGTCGGCCTGCGGACCCCGCTGGTGATCCAGCCGCTGCAGGCCTGCGTCACCGAACCGCTGAAACCGTGGTTGGACCACGTGGTCGTCTCCGCCAACCTGCACCTCTACGTCAGCCAGTCGTCGCGCGGCGAGCTGGTCATGGGCGCTTCGCTCGATCCCTACGAGCTGCACTCCGAGCGTTCGACCCTCGACTTTGTCGAAGGCCTCGCCGACCACCTGCTCGACTTGTTCCCCTTCCTCTCGACGATCAAGGTCAACCGCCAGTGGGCCGGCATGTCGGACATGACTCCCGATTTCTCACCCATCATGGGCAAGACGCCGGTCGAGGGTTTTTATCTCGATGCCGGCTGGGGAACCTGGGGCTTCAAGGCCACCCCAGTTTGCGGCACCACCATGGCCTACACGCTGGCGCACGATCAAGAGCCGGAGTTGATACGTCCCTTCAGGCTGTCGCGCTTCGAACAATACGAGCTGGTCGGCGAAAAAGGCGCCGCATCCGTCGGACACTAGCTCGCCAGGGATTTGCGGATTCAGTTTGAGGAACAACGAGGATCAATGAAACTGCTCAAGTGCCCGGTCAACGGTTGGCGGCCGCTCGACGAGTTCCTGTTCGGAGGCGAGCTGCGCGCGATGCCCGATCCCGGCCAGGCCACCGACGCCCAGTGGGCCGACTATGTCTTCAACCGTTCCGGCGAGCCGGGCATCCGCCGGGAGTGGTGGTATCACCTGGCCAGCGGGACCTGGTTCGTCGCCGAGCACGACACGCTCAACGACAGCTTCTTGCGGACGTACCTGTACCACGCCGGAGCAGCCGAGTGACCCGCACCTGCCGTTTGCCGCCCCAGCCGGGTGAGTGGATCGATCGCGGCCGCCCATTGCGGTTCGAGTTCGAGGGCCGAGCCTACACCGGATTTGCCGGCGACACGATCACGACCGCCTTGGCCGCCGCCGGCGTGCGGTTGCTGGGCCGCAGCTTCAAGTATCACCGCCCGCGGGGCGTCTACAGCCTGGCCAACCACGACGTGAACGCGCTGGTCGCCTGCCCGGGGCAGACCAACATTCGCTCGGATGTGACACCGGTCTGGGAAGGCGGACGGTTCACCGCGGTCAACACGTTTGGGGGCCTCCAGCGCGACCGCGTGCGGTTCCTGGATCGCCTGGGACGTTTCCTCCCCGTCGGCTTCTATTACAAGGCCTTTTACCGGCCGCGACGGCTGTTTCCATTCTGGGAGCGCAAGATGCGCGGCATGGCCGGCCTGGGCGCGGTCGATCCCGCCGCTGGGCCGCTGCGCACGCCGAACGACTTCGCCTGGTGCGACGTGCTGGTGGTCGGCGCCGGACCGGCCGGCCTGGCCGCCGCCGCCGAGGCCGCCGCCGCACGGCTATCCGTCACCCTGGTCGACGAGCAGCCGCGGCCCGGCGGCAGCCTCCTCTACCAGCGGCGCGGCGATCCGAGCACCGCGGAGCTGCTCTCCGGCTTGCTCTCGCGTGTCCACTCGTCGGCCAACATCGATCTGCGCGCGTCGACGGTGGCGGCAGGCCATTACGCCGACCACTGGATCGCCCTGGTCGACCAGCAGCGCTTGACCAGGCTCCGCGCTCGCTCGGTCGTCTTGGCCACCGGCGCCTTCGAACAGCCGGCGCTGTTCCGCAACAACGACTTGCCCGGAGTGCTGCTGGCCTCCGCCGCACAGCGGCTGATCAGGCTCTATGCCGTCAAGCCGTGCGACCGCGCGGTCGTACTGACGGCCAACGCCGATGGATATCGCGCGGCTCTCGACATGCACCAGGTCGGGGTTCAAATCCAGGCGATCGTCGATCTGCGCCCGGACGCCGAACCGTCGGAGTTGTCTCGGCAGGTAAGGGCCGCGGGCATCCGGGTCCTCGGCTGCCATGCCGTGTACGAAGCGCTCTTGGAGAGCGATGAGCAGGGCATCGGCGGCGTCGTGGTCTGCCCCCTCGATACGTCTGGACAACCGCGCCTCGACCAGCGGCTTTCGATCGACTGCGACGGCCTTGTTATGAGCGTGGGCTGGGCGCCCGCCGACTCGCTGTTCTGCCAGGCTGGAGGCAAGATGCGCTATGACAACCGGCTCGAGCAGTTCGTCCCCGCCCGCTGGCCCGCGGGTGTATTCACGGCCGGGCGGCTGAATGGCCTGTACGCTCTCGACCAACAGTTGGCCGACGGCCGCCGCGCCGGCCAGGCCGCCGCCGCGCATCTCCCTGTCCTCTCTTCGTCTCCCCC